>JACMRS010000102.1 GCA_014376345.1 Bacteroidia bacterium
ACAGTGCCATTTTTTTGATAGCTTGTTTTCTGTGACTGATATTGTTTTTTTCATCAGCAGTCATTTCACCAAAAGTAGTGTTGAAACCATCAGGCATAAAAACCGGATCGTATCCAAATCCTGAAGTACCTCTTTTTTTATCGATGATTTTACCTTTTACCTCACCTTCAAAATAATGTGCGTTACCATTAATAATAAGGCAAATTACAGTTTTGAAAGAAGCATTACGGTTAGTTGAAAGTTCAATATTTTTGAGAAGAAGGTCGATATTGTCAGAATTATTTTTCTGTTCACCTGCATAACGGGCAGAATAAACTCCCGGTGCATTATCTAGAGCTTCTACTTCCAAACCACTGTCATCTGCAAAGCAGTTTAAACCGGTTTTTTCAAAAATATAAGTTGCCTTAAGAAAAGCATTGCCTTTTAAGGTGTCAGCTGTTTCCGGAATGTCTTCGTGGATTCCAAAGTCTGATGGAAGTTTAAGAGTAATGCCCTTAGGAAGCATTGCTTGAATTTCAAGAAGCTTATGTTGGTTACGGGAAGCAAATACCAGCTCCATAATACTATTAATGTTCGTGTTTATGAGTGTCCAGCTCTTTGTAAAAATCTTCAATACTGATAGATTTTTCTTTAACAGAAACCTCTGATCTTAAAGCAGTAATTACTTTACGTCTTAGAGCGATATCTGTCATTTGCTGAAGTTGTTCAGGCTTTTTAAGGTTATCATCGCTAAATTTTTTCACAAAGCTGAAATCAGGGTTTTGCATGCCATAACTTCTAAACATTGAAAGCGTGTAGCTTAAAGAAGCTTGCTCTATGTCTTCACGTTCAACTTTTACGCCAAGTTTTTCAGCAATTTTCTCCTGAATAAGCAAATATTTCAAGCTTTTACTTTCGTTGCTGTAGCGCTCATCAATATTAGCATCATTGTAAACGTCTTCTTTACTTTGCATTAACCAGCGTTTCAAAAATTCATCGGGTAATTCAAAATTGTGATTTTCATCTATCAGGTGGTTAATCATGTGTTCTACATGTTGCTCGCTTTCGCTATTGTAGTACATCTCGATGTTTTCTTTTACCTTATTTCTGAAAGTTTCTTCATCTTCAGCAATGCCATCTCCCAATACCTGATTGTAAAATTCAACACCAGCTTCTGCCGGAATGTTTCTTTTAATTTCAGTAATTTCAATTTCAAAATCAGGATTAAGGTCATTAACGGCTTCTTTAGAAAGGCCAAGTGTATTCGTTATAACAGTTACATTGTCATTAAACATTTCACGTAAATTGACAGTTAATTTATCGCCTGGTTTTTTGCCGATAAAAATAGCTTTTGCTTTTTCATCTTTTATAAGTTCAGGAGTAAATGAAATATCTTTGTCAGATACCCCACCCTCAAATTTTACGCCTTCTTCATTAAGTTCAGAGGCTTTTGCATAAACAACGTCGGTTTCTTCAACCTGTTCTGATACTTCAAGCTTTCCGAAACGTTTTTTAAGGTTTACAATTTCTTTATCAACTTCTTCTTCAGGTACTTCAATTACATATTTAGTAACTTCATCTTTAGAAGAAATATTAAGATCAAATTTAGGCGCAAGACCAAGATCGAAGGCCATAGTAAAATCCTGATCTTTATCAATATTTACTTTAGTTTCCACTTTATCGCTTGGCAATGGCTGAGCAAGAATATCAAGATTGTTTTCTTTAAGGTATCCAAAAAGAGCCTCACTAGCAAGTTTATTAAGTTCGTCTGCAAGAATACCTTTACCGTACATGCTTTTAACCATAACCATTGGAGCATGACCTACGCGGAAACCTTTAACATTGGCTTGTTTTTGAATTTTTTTAAGTTGTTTTTCAACCGAATCACTATAATCTTCCTTAACCAGGTTAACTACCAGCGTAGCATTCAAATCGTCTGTATTCTGAAATTGGATATCCATATCTTTAAATTTTAATAATGGTTTTTTGAAACCGGGCTGCAAAGGTAAGAAATTTTTTTAGTATTGAAGTGGAAAATGGCATTTGACTTACAAAGTGATTATTGTTAACTTTAAATTTTAAGTTTTATAAATAATTAGCTTTAACTAATTAAGTTAAAATTGACTTTTTTTAAGAAATAATTAAGGGTTAAAACCGGTAAAATTTCTTGCCAATAAAAAAGCCCTCTCGTGAGAGAAGGCTTTATGTGCGGATGAAGGGACTCGAACCCCCACGCCTTTCAGCGCCAGATCCTAAGTCTGGTGCGG
>JACMRS010000103.1 GCA_014376345.1 Bacteroidia bacterium
TAAAAAAGTTATAACTAATATTGAGGTCAATCATAACAAACTTGTTGTGGCTGAATGGGGCGGAATAACAGTTGAAGATATGAATGGCAATGCAGTGGTAACCAAAGTGAATGATTTTAATTATGCATTGCTAGATGTTGATGGTGTTATCTGGTTTGGTTCGTCACAATATGGACTGCTCAGAATTGGTATAAATGGCGAAGAAGGTTTTCTTCCAAATGGTCCCAGAGCGGCTGCATCCTATAATATGTTAGGTACAGGAAAAGAACTTTGGGTTGCTTCAGGAAGTCATACAAATACTTATGCGGCTACATACAGTTATAACCGCTATTATCATTTTACAGGAAGCGAATGGAAGAACGCACCAGACAATCCGCTGATAAATCCAATGTTCGACTTTACTGAAATTGCACAGAATCCAATTAATAAAAATATTTATTTTGGAACCCATGGAAGCGGAATTGTTGAGCTTGCGAATGTAAGCGGACAACCAATTCAAACTTTTGATTCTACCAATTCGCCATTACAAAATTACGGGGTGGCAACTGTTGTTACAGGTTTGGCATTTGATAAAACCGGTAGAATGTGGGTTTCAAATTTTGGCGCAGACAGTGCTTTAAGAGTGAGATTAACTAATGGAAAATGGGTGGCTTTTCAATTGCAGACTGCCAGTGCCGGTAAAATATTAATAGATGCTAAAAATTACAAATGGCTTACTTCTCCCCGAAATATCAGTAATGGAATAATTGTTTATGATGACAATGGTACTCCTGAAAATAAAGCTGATGACAGAATAGCCACACTCAACAATACCCCACTGGGTGGAAACCTTCCATCTTTAAGTATTAGTTGCATGGTTCAAACAGGTAAAGGAGATATTTGGATTGGCAGTGATCTTGGTTTGTCGGTGATTTCAACACCTTCTAATGTTTTTTTGAATCCTTCTAACCTAGCAAATAGAATTATTATTCCATTTGAAGAAGGAAGTTCACAAGGCGCGTATCTATTAGGTAATGAAATAATAAATTGTATAACTATCGATGGCGGCGACCGCAGGTGGGTTGGCACAAATAATGGCGCATACTTGATAGACAATGACGGGCAAACTGTTCTCAAACATTATACAAAAGATAACAGTCCTTTGTTGAGTGATCAGATCTATACAATTGGAATTATTGAAGAAACAGGAGAAGTGTTTTTTGGTACTTCAAGAGGTATAGTTTCTTATCAGGGTAATGCTACAAAATCAAGTAAAAATTTCAATAATCTCAAAATATTTCCCAATCCAGTAAAAGAAAATTTCGATGGGGATGTTTCAATATCAGGACTTATGAATAATTCTTTGGTAAAAATTACTGACATTAATGGGAACCTTATTTTTGAAACAGGATCAAATGGTGGCACTGCTACATGGAACTGCAGAAAGTTTAATGGAGAAAGGCCTGCAACCGGTGTCTATCTTGTTTTTGTTATAAATGAAGACGGTAGTGAAACAAGTATGGGAAAAATACTTTTTATTCATTAAACTTAATGATTGGAAAAACAAGGGGTATTATTTTGCGATGCACAAGATATTCTGAAAGCAGCATTATTGCTAGTATTTATACTGAAGAGTTCGGTCTGCTGAGTTTCAATATCCGCGGAGGTGCTAAGGGAAAAGGAACTATCAGGCCTTCTCATCTTCAGCCACTTAATTTGGTGGACATGGTTATTTATTACAATCCGGTGAAAAGTCTCAACAGCATTAAAGAGTTGAAATGTACGCCTCCACTTCATTATCTTCATCAAGATATTAAAAAGAGATCGGTAGGTATATTTATGCTTGAGGTACTCAATAAGGTTATCAGAGAAGAAGAAAAAAATCCGCAAATGTTTGGATTTATTTATGATTCTGTAATAAATCTTGAGCAATTTGATCAGATTCAATTTACACCATGGTTTCTTGCACATATCATTAAACATTTTGGAAATGAACCTGATTGTGCCTCATTTAGTGAAGGGATGGTCCTCGATCTTTATAATGGAAGATTTACGCTGCCCGATAAAACGCGCGCTAACATGCTAGGACAAGTTGGTTCTGCTTACATTTTTATTTTATTACAAACAGACTATCAGGGATTAGAGAATATCGAAATGAACTATCTCGAACGCATAGGAGTAATATCAGATTTGCTGTCTTACATGCGACTTCATATTAATGAAAGTTTGAATATTAATTCGATGGATGTACTCAGAGAAGTGATGGCGAGATAGCATTCGTCGGCGTTAAACTCTATCTTCGCGCACTAATTAATGGGTGTTTTAAAAACATATTTCAGATTATTTATTTATTGGATGCTGTGGTTTGCCTTATGCCGCCTTGTCTTTGCGTTGTACAGTTATAAAGCATTTGCAGGAATACCATTAAGTGAATCAATAAAAATATTTATACATGGTTTGAGAATAGATGCTTCAATAACGGGATACTTATTAATTGTCCCTCTTTTATATCTTTTTATTATTAATATTTTCAAAAGAAGATACAAAAGTCAGGTTGTAAAATGGTACACATTGGCATTACTTATATTAACAGCTTTTATATCTGTAGCAGATGCTGAATTATACAGAAAATGGGGGAGTAAAGTAAATGGTCAGGTACTTGTATATTTTTCTCATCCTAAAGAAATGATGCTTTCATCTGCTTCCTCACCTGTTATATTGATTTTAGGAATAATAGTGCTCATGGTTATTGCGGGATATTTTTCTTATAAAAAATTTATTGATAAAAAGCAGTTTGAAAATAAATACCGGTTTACTGAAATTGGTGTTACTGTAATTCTCTTCTCGTTTAATTTTTTGATGATAAGAGGGGGAACAGGTGTAAGTGTTATAAATCAGAGTATGGCCTATTTCAGTAATAAGGAAATACTCAATACAGCTTCGGTAAACAGTACCTGGAACGCGCTGTATTATGCTTCAAATAACAGTGCTTTTGTTAATGAAAAACTTTATCTTGTAATGCCACGTCAAGAAGCCGGAAGTCTGTTTAATTCATTAAAACCATCAAGAGATACAACCATTTCAATTTTTAATGTTTCCAAACCGAATATTGTGGTAATAATGCTTGAAAGCTGGACAGCTAGTGCAATAAATTCAATTTCCGGTATCAATAATCTGACCCCGGGTTTTGATGCTTTGGTAAATGAAGGACTTCTATTTGACAGCACTTACTCCAGTGGAAACCGCACAGAAAAAGGTTTAGTAGCAATATTAAGCGGTTTTCCTGCGCAACCTGTTACTTCAATAATAACCGAGCCGGATAAAACAGCAAGATTACCGGCATTGAGTTCTGATTTGAAAAAGGCTGGATACAGCACTGCTTTTA
>JACMRS010000008.1 GCA_014376345.1 Bacteroidia bacterium
ATGTCTTTCTGACCATATTCGCCATCAAGCGCAACGCTGCAAGGGTAAAGTCTTTTCTGATCGTTTAAAATTGCATCAACTAAACTTGCTACAGATGCTCCCGGAGCATACCATGCGCTTGTTCCAAGTAAACCTGTTAAAGTTGCACCGCCTACCATTGTATCTGCTGCTACTTTATTAAGTGTTTCTGCATCTTTAAAGTTTTTTACCGGTACACCTTTATAAGAAGCAAGTCTGGTTAAAGGTATCATAGTAGTATCACCATGTCCGCCAATTACCATTCCTTCAATATCATTTGCAGAAGCATCAAGTGCTAAAGACAAATAACATTTAAAACGTGCGCTGTCAAGAATGCCACCCATACCGATAATTCTGTTTTTAGAAAGTCCGCTTTCTTTAAGTGCCAGGTAAGTCATAGTGTCCATTGGATTGCTTACAATAACGATTATTGCATCAGGAGAATGTTGAAGAACGTTTCCTGTAACAGTTTTAACAATACCGGCATTTATTCCGATAAGCTCTTCACGTGTCATGCCCGGTTTACGGGGAATTCCGCTTGTAATAACAACAACTTTACTATTCGCTGTTTTTGAATAGTCATTGGTACTTCCCGAAATTTTAGTGTTGAAACCGTTTAATGTTGCGGTCTGCATCATATCAAGCGCTTTGCCTTCAGCAAAACCTTCTTTAATGTCTAACAGAACCACTTCACTTGCAATACTTCTGTTTGCAATTGCTTCTGCGCAGGTTGCGCCCACATTGCCGGCGCCAATTATTGATACTTTCATGTTGAACTTTTTTTGTTTAGATAATGCGCGCAAAGGTAATGATTTAAAGTAAAATATAAATAGTGAAAACGTTCTCTCTGAGTCTGTGGTTATTTTCTGAAATTAAATTTAAATTTGCATAATGGAGAAACTTGAAAAGGAGATACTGGTATTGTTGATTTTTGCAGAAACTTTTGCAAGTATCCGTGATGAAGTGAGTGAAAAGAATGCAGGTATTGTTGCTGATGAATTAAAAAATATGATTGTAAAAAGCTGGGTTGTGCCTGTAAAAGACAATGAATCCGAGTCGGGATTTATTTTCGACAGTGATAATATGAACAGCTTTAAATACCGTATTACAGCAGCCGGAATTGATGCTTTGGAGAAAGTTGGATTTAAACGTTGAAATATTTTGCAATTCAGATTTGTATTAAATGAATAAAAAAATCTACTTTCGTGGCTGAAACTTTTAAGACTATTGAATCTTTTAACATTAAAACAGATATTTAGATAAGTGAACAACACCATGTCCGATTCTCAAATAGCCACCATTACTATAGATGGTAAGCAGTACGAATTTCCAATTATCACCGGAACTGAAGGTGAAAAAGCCATTGACATCTCAAAATTACGTGATCTGACAGGACACGTTACGCTTGATATCGGCTACAAAAATACGGGAGCTACAAAAAGTGCCATCACTTTTCTGGATGGTGAAGAAGGAATTCTTCGTCATAGAGGTTACAGCATTGAGGATCTTGCCGAAAAAGCAAATTTCCTTGAAGTGGCATATCTTCTTTTAAAAGGTGAACTACCTACAAAAGATCAGTTTGAAGATTTTGATGCCCAGATCAGGCACCACACTCTTGTTAACGAAGATCTTCAGAATATCTTTAAATCTTTCCCTACAGGTTCACATCCTATGGGACAACTTATTGCGATGATTTCTTCGCTATCTGCTTATTACCCAAAAGCACTCGATCCTAACAGACCGACAATTGCAAAACAACGCACTATGATGCGACTGATGGCTAAAATGCCAACAATCTGTGCCATGATTTATAAAAAACGTGTTGGTCACCCGGTTGTTTACCCAAGCAACAAATTAG
>JACMRS010000104.1 GCA_014376345.1 Bacteroidia bacterium
GTGAGAATTGAAACTTTCATGAAACCAGCAAGTGAAGAAAGTTACCAGACACAGCAAGCTAAAATTGCAATTGCAACCGGTGGATTTTTTGGTAAAGGTCCCGGAAAAAGTACACAAAGAAATTACCTGCCTCACCCTTACTCAGATTTTATTTATGCAGTTATTATAGAAGAATACGGAATGGTAATCGGGGGTTTACTGATAGCATTCGTTTTTCTGATGATCTTATACCGAAGTATGCGCATTGTTGTTCGAAGTCCGAAAGCCTTTGGAGCATTGGTAGCGGTCGGACTTAGTTTCAGCCTGGTAATCCAGGCGTTCATTCACATGGCAGTTGCAGTGAGTTTGTTTCCGGTTACGGGTTTAACATTGCCGCTGGTGAGTATGGGTGGTACGAGTATGATATTTACAAGTGTTGCATTCGGTGTAATACTGAGCGTAAGCAGAAGTATAGAGGAGGATGAAGAAGCCGATAAGGCTCTTGAAAAGGAGGGAGGAAAACTTGCGGGGGCATAAATATATTATTTCCGGAGGCGGAACAGGTGGTCATATTTTTCCGGCATTGGCAATTGCAAATGCTTTGATGGAAAACAATCCTGCAAATGAAATTTTATTTGTTGGCGCTGAAGGCAGAATGGAAATGGAAAAAATTCCTGCTGCCGGCTATCGCATTATAGGTTTGCCAATTACCGGAATTCAAAGATCTTTGAGTTTATCAAATTTGTCTTTTCCTTACAAACTGATTAAAAGTTTATGGCAGGCAGGAAAAATAATCAGTTCGTTTAAACCTGATGCTGTTATTGGTGTTGGTGGTTATGCAAGTGCTGCAATTGTTTATGCAGCATCTTTAAAAAAAATTCCGACTTTAATTCAGGAACAGAATTCTTATGCGGGTTTAACCAATAAAATTTTAAGTAAAAAAGCAAAGCGTATTTGTGTTGCTTTTGAGGGAATGGAAAAATATTTTCCTTCAGATAAAATTACTATTACAGGTAACCCTGTTAGAAGTGAAATTCTTGATATTAAAAATATTGACAGACAGGAAGCCAAGCAACTGATTGGACTTAATCCAAATAAAAGAACCCTGCTTGTTATAGGTGGAAGTTTGGGTGCAAGAACAATTAATACCAGTGTTCAGGCAGGACTTGAAACCCTTGCAAAAAATGACATTCAGGTAATCTGGCAAACAGGTAAATTTGGTTATGATCCGGCAAGAGCAGCAGGCTTTGAGAATGCCAGAGTTTTTGATTTTATCAAAGACATGAGTGGCGCTTATGCGGCAGCTGATGCTGTCATATCGCGGGCGGGAGCTATTTCAGTTTCTGAACTATGCATAGCTGGAAAAGCTTGTATTCTGGTACCTTCTCCAAATGTTGCCGAAGACCATCAGTCTAAAAATGCCTTTGCACTTGTGAATAAAAATGCAGCATTAATGATTAAAGATTCAGACGCTGAAAACACTCTGATTAATCAGGCAATTGAACTGTTGAATGATGCACCGAAAAGAGACATTTTAGCTGGAAATATTTCTGCACTTGCTAAGCCTTACGCAACAAAACTGATAATTGAAGAAATCAACAAATTAACGCTGGATTCATGAGAATAGAAGATGTCAGAATAGCGTATTTTATTGGTATCGGCGGCATCGGAATGAGCGCAATAGCCAGGTATTTCAAAGCCATCGGTATTGAAGTTCATGGTTATGATAAAACAAAAACACACCTTTCGGAAGAACTTGAAAAGGAAGGCATGGTACTTCATTACACCGAAGATTTAAATGCCATTCCGGAAAAGATTAAAGAAAATGACAATGCATCAATTGTTGTTTACACTCCTGCAATACCTTCTGCGCACGCAGAAATTATGTGGTTAAAAAACAACGGTAATATTTTGCATAAGAGAGCAGAAGTGCTTGGAATTATTTCCAGAAATTCTTTTACAATCGGTGTGGCTGGTACTCATGGTAAAACCACTACAAGTACTATGGTTGCTCATCTTCTGAACGAGGCAGGTGTTAGCTTTACTGCATTCCTTGGTGGCATCAGTACAAATTTTGGCAGCAACTATGTGCATGTAACAAGTGGAAAGCAATTGCAAAAAAAACCATTGGTTGTAGTAGAAGCAGATGAGTTCGACAGGTCGTTTTTGCAACTCAGTCCTGATATTTCTATTGTCACTTCAACCGATCCCGACCATCTGGATATTTATGGAAAGGCTGAAGAGGTGAAGAATTCTTTTCAGGATTTTGTAAACAGAACTGAAGAGGATGGCATTGCAATTATCAAAGAAGGACTTGATCTTAAATTCAAAGGGAGAATTCTGCGTTACGGAAAAGAAGACAGTTCAGATGTTTTTTATGATGATGTAAAGATTAAGAAGGATAAATATCTTTTTGGTTTTAACAGTAACATCAGAGGTGCTGAAAGAGCAGGAAATATTGTATCAGGAATTCCGGGTTTTCACAACATTGAAAATGCTACGGCAGCAATTACAGCTTGTCTGGAAATTGGCATTAACATTGGTGTTCTGGCAAAAGGAACTGCTACTTTCAAAGGTGTAAAAAGAAGATTTGAATACGTGTATAATTCACCGTCACATATTGTAATTGATGATTATGCACACCATCCTGAAGAGCTTCGCGCTTGTATCGAATCTGTTAAACATTTATACCCTGAAAAAAAACTGACCGGTATTTTTCAACCGCATCTTTTTTCACGTACGAGAGATTTTGCAGATGGCTTTGCTAGAAGTCTTGACATGCTTGACGAGTGCTGGCTGATGCCAATTTATCCAGCAAGAGAGCTTCCCATTGAAGGTGTCAGTTCAGAGATGATTGCAGGTAAAATGGAAAAAGATGCCGTTGTTTTAAATGCAGAAAATATCTATGAAAAACTAAAAACTGAAAAGCCTGAATTGCTGTTGATACTTGGCGCGGGAGATATTGATAACATTGTTGAACCTGTAAAGCTTTTGTATGAAAAAACTACTTGAAAAGCTGAAAGGAAATAAAACATGGAGCATTGTTCTGTGGGTTGTGATGGCATTATTTTTATGTATCACTTTGCTTTTGTTAAATCAGGCAGAAGATGAAATGGTTTGCAAAAAAATCAATGTTAAAATCCTTCCTGAATCTGATCTTTATTTTCTCGACAGTGCTGCCATTTTATCCATCATGAAAAGCATGGAAAGTGATATGAAAATTGTGGGTGCAAGAATGGATAATCTGGATATTTCGGGAATGGAACGCAACCTTGAAGCCAATCCTTTTGTTGAAAGAGCAGATATTTTTATTGACGTTGCAGGAGCGATGCAAGTGAAGGTTGAACAGAGAAATCCTATCCTGAGAGTGATCAATATGAAAGGTGAAGGGTACTATGTAGCAAAAAGTGGAAAGAAGATGCCGCTGTCAGAAGTGTACACAGCAAGGGTGCCGGCTGCTACCGGAAATATCGCTGAAAGTCTTTCAGACAGTACCTTTGCGAAGTCTCCTATACTTAAACAATTATTGGAAGTTGCAGTGTGTACTTCTGCCGATCCGTTCTGGAACTCACAAATTGAACAAATGTATGTAGATAATTATAATGACATTTTGTTGATTCCTAACGTTGGTAAGCATAGTATTGTAATAGGGAATAGTGTGGACATCCGCAAAAAGCTCGAAAGACTCAAAGAATTTTACATCAAAGGACTCAACACACTTGGATGGGACAAGTACAGACAGCTCAACCTGAAATACGGCAATCAGGTGATAGGCGTGAAACCTGAAAATTATGTGGAACCAGCCGACACCACAAAAAGATAATTATTAATTAAACAGTTAACTAAACAAGAAAACAGAAAATGAGCGAGATCAATAAATTAATGGTTGGACTGGATATTGGCACTACAAAAGTTTGTGTCATTGTAGGACAGAAAAATGAAAATGGTAAAATAAATGTACTGGGTATTGGCAAGGCACCATCACTTGGTGGCGTGATGCGTGGCGAGGTAACGAATATTACAAAAACCGTAGACGCAATAAAAATTGCAGTTCAGCAAGCTGCAAATCTTTCAAATGTAGAAATCAACACCGTGCATGTTGGTATTGCAGGTGAACATATCAGAAGTTTTCAGCACAGTGGTGTTAAAATTCGCGAGAATTCTGAAACAGAAATTATGGCACACGAACTGGAGGCTTTAGAAAAGGAACAACACCGTTTGTCAATCGAACCGGGTTCACAGATTTTGCATGTGCTTCCGCAGGAATACAGAATAGATGGCCGTCACGGAATTAAAGATCCGATTGGGATGACAGGAACTAAACTTGAATGTAACTATCACATAATAACAGGCCGTGTAACGGCTGCAAAAACAATTGCTAAATGCGTTGAAAATGCAGGTTTACAGGTTGCTGATGTTGTGGTAGAACCTATAGCTTCGGCTTGTGCAGTTTTGAGTGAAGAAGAAATGCAATCAGGTATCGCAATTCTTGATATCGGTGGTGGTACAAGTGATCTTGCAATTTTCCATGATGGTAAAATCCGTCACACTGCAGTGATTCCTTTTGGTGGTGAAATCATTACAGCAGATATCGCTGAAGCTTTCCAGATTATGGAAAAACAAGCTGAGCTGTTGAAAGTGAAATTTGGATATGCATTACCGGAAGCTACAAAGAGTAATGAAATTGTGGTTGTTCCGGGCATTGGCAACAGAAGGCCAAAAGAAATTTCGACTCGCAACCTTGCAAATGTTATTCATGCAAGAATTAAAGAAATTGTTGAAATGGTAAATGATGAAATCATGGTTTCAGGTTATAAAAATAAACTGAATCTTGGTATTGTGCTTACCGGTGGTGGTGCGCAATTAAAATATATTGATCAACTGGTAGAGTATGTTACAGGCTTTGAAGTGAAACTTGGTTTTCCTGATCAGCATCTTGGCAAAGGACTTGTTGACGAGGTTAAGAGTCCGATGTTTGCAACCGGTATTGGCCTTGTGATTAAAGGCTTTGAAGGTGACAGAGAAGCAGGTAACAATGTTAAAGGAGGAGTTAAGAAAGAACAAAAAGATAAAGCTAAAAACGGTGGTATCTTAAGTATTTTCGGAAACTTTACAGGCGGATTTAAAAACTGGCTTGACGACGATCAGAACTTAAACGATTTTAAATAAATTTATATTCTTGAAGATTATTAACCTCAATAATTAAAACAGAGAAACATGAATTTTTTCAGAGTTGAATTACCAAAAGAGCAGTCATCCATCATCAAAGTAATTGGTGTTGGTGGCGGCGGAAGCAACGCGGTAAATTATATGTACCAGCGTGGCATTGTCGGTGTAGATTTTTATATCTGTAACACCGATTCACAGCACCTTGCAATAAGTCCTGTACCTAACAAGATACAGATAGGCAATGCACTAACTGAAGGACTGGGCGCTGGTAGCGATCCGGAAGTTGGAAGACAGTGTGCAATCGAAAGTATCGACAGGATAGAGGAAGCATTGAGGCACAATACCAAAATGGTTTTTGTAACTGCCGGTATGGGTGGTGGTACAGGAACAGGAGCAGCACCTGTGATCGCTAAAAAAGCGAAAGACATGGGCATTCTCACTGTTGGTATTGTTACCACACCTTTCAAAAATGAAGGACCTGCACGTAGTGAGCAGGCTGAAAAAGGTATCAGTGATTTACGTCCGCATGTGGATGCTTTGCTGATTATTTCAAATGATAGAATTTTACAGATGTTCCATAACCTGCGTTTTTCAGAGGCTTTTGCAAAAGCTGATGATGTACTTTGTATGGCAGCAAAAGGTATTGCGGAAATCATCACTGTAAGTGGCCACATGAACGTGGATTTCAGGGATGTGAGAACAGCGATGGCAGACAGCGGCAAAGCAATTATGGGCACTGGAACAGGAGAAGGAGAAGATCGTGCAATTAAAGCTTCGCAAAGGGCTTTAGATTCGCCTTTGCTTGACGAAACCAGCATTGAAGGATCAAGACATATTCTTGTAAATATCAGTTATGGTAATGAAGAGCCTTATGCAAATGAGATTGACATCATTACAAGTTTCTTCCAGCAGGAAGCCGGGCAGAATGCCAGATTGAAATTCGGACTGACGCACAATGCAAGTCTTGATAAAGAATTAATGGTAACAGTAATTGCTACAGGATTTGAGGATTATGCCGGTAAGCATATTCTTGAAGAAGAGACCGGTAGTTTCGAAATTGAGCTGGATAAAATCGAAGAGATTATTCCAGCAACTGTTGCTGAAGAAAAGCCTTTCAGAAAAGACCCTGAGATGCCCCGTACTCAGGATGAAATTCCATTCAGGAGAAATCCTATGACCGGCAATAATAATGACGGTACGGGCGCAATGGATGTGCCTGCTTACAGACGTAAAAACATTCAGCTTGAAGAATCAGGAACAGATACAGAAGTTTCAAAAGTATTTCTTGAGGAAGAAAAAGACAATAAGACTGCAAGGTTTAAAGACGGCGGTAACAAATATCTACATGGTAATGTAGATTAAGAAAAAGTTTTAATTCACTTGGAATTTATCTAAAACTAATTCAGATAATTTTGAATAAAATAGCTAGGTTCTTATTCGGATTACTTTTTTTATTTGTTTCCTGTAAACATAGCAAGGATTTATCGAGCCCTCATAATTATAGTAAACCTCCGCTTTTAGAAGAGTTTGTTTATGATTCATTAAGCCAGTATAATATAATTACTATTGGTGAGGCTGTGCATTTTAATAAAACAATGTATGATCTTCAATTGAGGATAATAGACAGTCTGAAAGTTTCAAATGTATTTATTGAGAACAGTTATTTTACTATTAAAGAAATACTTTCAGATACCTCAGACACAAAATATCATTTTAAGGATTATTCATCTTTGGTGAGAGCAATTCACAATAAAGGTGTGAATGTAATTGGAATGAATCCCGGTTATTTGAAAGGAAATGTTTTGAAATTTGCCTCAATTTTGAAAAGTGCTGATACGGTTCTGTATGAAAATTTAAATGAAATTTTCCGTTTAGATAGTTTTAATGAGGCGTATTATTGGTACAGAATGTCTGATTCAGAATTAACTCAACTTAAGTTAAGGTTAGACACTTTGGGTAAAAGAATTTCAAGTCGAATTCCGGACTTTATTTTTGATGAGGGTTGTTATTTTATTAAAAAGGATTTGGAATATGTTTATTTGAAGAGAACTATCGGGGATAAGGAAAGAGATTCTATAATGTTCCGGATTATTATGGATCATAACAATTCAAATAAAAAATCGGTTGTTTTAGCACATAACTTTCATCTGACTTTAAATAATAACTATAAAAGCAATTTGGGACATTTTCTCAAAAGTAAATTTGGAAATCGAATGTTTTCTATTGGTACTGATTTCTATTCTGGAAGTTATCTAACCAACAATAATTATCATAGTAAAGAATATGAATTTTCGCAAGTTGAGTTTAATGGTTTGAAGCATTCAATCTGGCGCAAGAATGATTGGACTAATTTAAAACAGCCATTCTATTACTACTCCAAAGACCTGCCGAATTCAAATTATAAAACAAAATGGGCTGGTGGAATGGACTATAAAAAACTCATATTGTCTATAAATTACAGAACTGATTTTGATTTAATTATTTTTATTCCAACTGTTGAGGCGGGGAAATTATGATGTTTGGGAGGTGACTTTCAAAATAAATCTAAACCATCTTTTTTAAAGACACAACAACTACGTTTTCGTTAGTTTACAGATAATTTAATTCAAGCGATTGAGGCAGCATAAGTAGAAAAGGAAGCGCTTTGGAATAATCAAGATCAGGATATTCCAAACCTAAAACACGCAGGTTTTTATAATAAATCTGATGCTGTAAGTAATATTTTTTTTCACTTTGTATA
>JACMRS010000105.1 GCA_014376345.1 Bacteroidia bacterium
CTGGTTTTCAATGATTCTGATTTTTATTTATTAGATGCCTCAGATTTTTCGTCATTTTCATTGCCTGTCAATATTCCGTCAGATTTGCAATATGATAAAGTGAAGTTTAATGTTGGAGTAGATAGTTTAACCAATGTTTCAGGAGCAATGGGAGGGAATCTTGATCCTGCTAAAGGCATGTACTGGACCTGGCAAAGTGGTTATATTAATTGTAAAATTGAAGGTACTTGCAGTAATTGTCAAACACGAAACAATGAGTTTCAGCTCCATCTTGGTGGTTATTCGGAACCTTTTAATTGTTTGCAGCGTATGGAATTTCAGCATAATCCAAATTCAAAAAACATTCAATTAGAGCTGGATCTGAAAAAATTTATTGAAACTTCATATTTATCAGTACATCCAAATGTGATGTCACCTAATGTAGAAGCTGTGCGTTTGTCTGCTCTTTTCAAAAGTTGTTTTAGTATTTCAAAACAATGAGGAAACTGATAATCTTTTTTTCTGCTTTATTGTTTATGAGCGCAGCTTATGTAAACCAGTTATTTTATGTACCTGTTAATTGGCCGGCACCGGTTTATAATTTTAAAAACAATCCGATAACAAAAGAAAAAGCAGAGCTGGGTCGCATTCTTTTTTACGACCCAATATTGTCAGGTAATCAAATGATTTCATGCGCAAGTTGTCATTCACCCTACAATGCCTTTACGCATATTGACCATTCATTAAGTCATGGTA
Source organism: Bacteroidia bacterium (assembly GCA_014376345.1). Taxonomy (GTDB): domain Bacteria; phylum Bacteroidota; class Bacteroidia; order NS11-12g; family UBA955; genus JACMRS01. The sequence goes on from JACMRS010000105.1 coordinate 736, forward strand.
TAAATGATAAAATAGGTACACGTAATTCCCCGGCATTGATGAATCTGGCGTGGCAAAAAATGTTTATGTGGGATGGTGCAATAAATCATCTGGATATGCAAGCATTGGCTCCTATTACTCATCCCGATGAAATGGGCAGCAGCATTGATTCTGTAATCGCTAAACTTCAGTCTAAATTGCGATACAGGCAATTGTTTTATAACGCTTTTGGCGATAGTGTTATTACCACAGAAAGAACTCTGAAAAGTTTGTCTCAATTTATGCTAACTCTGATTAGTTCAAATTCGAAATATGATAAAGTAATGCGCAACGAAACAGGATTTAGTTTCAATGAAAATGAGCAAAAAGGATATGTTTTGTTTAAACAGCATTGCGCTGTTTGTCATACCGAACCACTTTTTACAAATAATGGATTTGAAAACAATGGACTTGAAACAGATTCATTCTTAAAAGATATAGGCAGAATGAAAGTTACTGGAAATATAAATGATTCATTAAAATTTAAAGTACCCACTTTAAGAAATTGTGAACTCACTTCTCCTTATATGCATGATGGGAGATTCAGGAATCTGCAAATGGTTCTTTTTCATTATACGAATACTGTTTCACATACGCCTACTTTGTCAAAACACCTTCAAAAAATGCCTGTGTTTACTGAAATTGAGAAAGGTTCAATTATTTCATTTTTAAAAACACTTACTGATGAAGAGTTTATAAAAAATACAAATCATACTTTTTTAAAATAATTTTAAAGTCGCAAAGGATTTATTAAAAACAATCGTCTAATCATCTATAACAAATAAAATATGAAGAAAATATTTATACTTTTAACAGGCATATTAGCTTTAAATGCAAAAGCACAGCCAATAATCTCCAAATGGAAAATGAACAACAACGGCGAGCTTGCCAGTTATTGGCAAAATACAAATGGAAGTCCCAATAATCCTACTTTTGTTTTTAATACTTCTACTTCACTTGCAGATGTAACAAAGGTTTGTTATGATACGAGTTATGTTTGGATAAAGTCTGAAGGTATGACAGTGAATATGGGTAAATTTTTAAACCCTGGAGCGCCCTCAGCACAAAATTATACTTTTCGTTTGCCAAGAAAACCTACTGTGCCGGTGACAAAAACAACTTCCCCGCTGGTAGGTGCTATCGGTATTTTAATTAATGGTGTGCCAATATATGGACTTTCAAATGCGCATTACTATAATGGAAGTGGCAATAACGGAATGGGTGTTGGTACCTGGAATGTTGAGGTGTATTTATCAGAAGGCTTTGTTCTTGATACTACACTTGGTGCACATCCGCAGCAACAAGGAGCCTACCACACACATGCAAAACCTTACAGGTTATTTTCTTCTACAGCTTCAAATGTACACTCTCCACTCATTGGTTTTGCTTTTGATGGCAATCCTGTTTATGGTCCTTATGGTTATAGTGTGGCTACAGATAATTTAAGCACAGTTTCACGAATGAAAACCGGTTTTACGTTGCGTAACATAACCACGCGCACTTCGCTTCCGGATGGCACTGCATTAACGGCAGCAAATTATGGTCCTGCAGTTAACTCTACATATCCGCTTGGAACCTATAGTGAAGATTATGAATGGTTGTTATCAAATGGTGGCGATCTTGATATTTATAATGGCAGATTTTGTGTAACACCGGAATATCCTTCAGGCACTTATGCTTATTTTGTAACAATCAATGCCAGTGGAACACCTGAATATCCTTATATTATCGGTCCTCAGTATTATGGTGCTCCCGAATCAGATAATATCATAAAAGGAAAGGTAATAACCGTACCTGCAGGCACAACTTGTTTTACAAGTTATTCAACTTCTGTATTACAAACAGAAAATAAAAGTCAAATATTAACTTATCCCAATCCTTCTTCAGGTGTTTTTAACATTAGTTTACCAGATATTACAGGTGAGGCAGAAGTTGTGATTTATGATGCTACGGGTAAAGTAGTTTATGACAATAAAACAAACTCCGGCTTTATAACTGTTGATCTTAGAGGACAATCTTTAAAGGGTATTTTTATTTTAAAGGTTATCGATGCCGGAAAAATATATACTACAAAAATGGTGATGGGAGATTGATTGTATTATAATTTTATTCGTTAAAAAAAGGCGGCTTTAATTGGCCCCCTTTTTTATTTTAATACTTCATTTTTCTTCTTATAAGCAAGAAAAGTTAAAATTAAGGACAGTTCTTCTGCAGTCACTTTTGTTTCAGTCAGATTGTTTTCATGCGTTTCATTCGTTATTCTTATCTGGTAAGTTTCGAGTTGTAAAGCATTAAAATCAGGAATTATCTCTTTCCCTTTTGCTTTTGTTGTATGACACCTGGAGCAATTAATATCATAAAGTATTTTTCCTTTGTCGCATTGTTTTGCATATTCTGCTTGTATAGCCGGAGCCATGGCTGTAGGAAATTCATAAGCAACTTTTTTTGGGCCGGCACATCGAACCAGCATTAGTGCTGTTATGCATATTATAACTAAATATATTTTTCTCATCAATAAATTCCTCCTGATATTCTTTTGTTTAATGATTTGTCTGAAGAAAAAGGTAAGTATTTGGGTGCTTGTTCTACTTTAACCTGTTCTGTTAATGACATAATAAATTTGATTAGTAACTGTTTTTCTGCTTCACTCAATCCAAGTGGATCTGAAGAAAGTGTCTGATTATTTACTACCAGTCCTTTTCCTGCACCACCACCATTGTTGTAAAAATTTATTACCTGCATTAAATTACTAAACACGCCATTGTGCATGTACGGCATTGTGTATGCAGCATTTCTTATTGTACCTGTTCGGAATGCATTTAAAGTTTGCGAAGCCGGATTGATTTCATAACGTCCTTTATCAGCACTCTGCATTTTAAATCCTGTGTCTGCAGGCACCCCAAGCACCTCAAATTCTGAACCTACATAAGGTGGTTTTACACCATTAAACTGTGGAACGAAATGACAGGTTGCACATTGTGCTTTACTCATGAAAATATTAAATCCCCTGATTGATTCCGGATCCAGACTTATTGTTTTGTTCATTGCCTCATCAAAGGGTGCATAAGAGGTGCTGAATCTGCTGTAGTAATATGAAATGGCTGATGCAATATGTTCAAAAGTGATTTCTGATTCCTGAGGGGTGTATTTTAAAAGTTTATTAAATGATTTTTTATAGTCTTTGCAACTCATCACTTTTGCAAGTGCCTGCTTTTCACTGCTGCACATTTCTGTTTCATTTGATACTACTGAAGTAATCTGATGCTGCAGTGTAAAGTGTTTGCCATCAATCATTAAAAGGTGATTGTATTCTGCATTCAGAAGTGAAGGTGTGTTTCGTGACAGATAATCTTTTTGATTGAAATGTAATGAAGTTTTTGAGGTGGTGTCTGTAAAATATTGTCCTGCTTTATGACAGGATGCACAGCTTCTCATATTATTTCCCGAAAGAATCGGATCATAAAATAACATTTTGCCGAGACGTTCTAATTCATTCAATGCAGCTGTATCTTCCATTCTTAGAAAAACTCCTTTAGAATTCTGTCCGTTGTAAAGATTTTTTTTAAAGATCGATGTTGCTTCTTTATTAAGTGAATAGTCAAGCATATTTTTACTTGAAACTCTGTACTTTTTAATGAGGTCGCGGTTTATAGTGAATAGTGGATTAATATAATCACGAATAAAAATAAAATGGTCAAAGCTGCTGTAATTGGAACTCTGCTTAGCAACAAAATCAAGTGTTTTATCATACAAGATTAAATAATCTGTATTGAGAGAGGCATCAGGAAAACTTTCGTTAAATGATTTGTAAATTTTATTTACCTCTGTCATCATTACTTTCAGTTCTGGAATTACGGATGCTGTATCCGGGCATTCAAAACCTGTAGTATAAATTGCAGCAAGGTTAAGAAGGTATAATCTATTGCACAGATAAAAATGATGGTAGCTTTGCAGATTCACAGTAATTGAATCATTTGAATAGGTTTGCTCTGCATCAATTGAAGACTGTATCAGTCTTAATAATGTGTCTTTATCCGGATTTTCTTCGTCTATATATTGTATAGCAAGAGACAATCCTGCTCCCTCTCTTTTATACGGCTTCTCATATTTTTCAAATACTTCCGTTTCCCATTCAACCGGTAATGGTCCGTTCATTTTCTTGTAAACGTTTGGCTCAAAATACCTGAACCAGAAATCCATTCCTTTAAGTTTCAATCTGGTATTTAATATTTCTTTCCTGATTTTTTCCAGATCTTTTTCTGTTTGAAAATCATTCTTTTTAATGTTTTCTAATAATTGCGATTGCGAATTACTGAGTGATTTTAAACTTTGGAAATAATTGGTAGCATAAGAATTTTTCCCACTGTCTTTAAATGAAAAAATTACTGCAATAAGCAATAACAGGGCAATAGTAATAATTGTATTTTTTAATTTCATTGAATGCTTATTAAAAACCTGTCGGGATACACTGTAAAGTGCATCCCGATAGGGTAATTGATTATAAATTTTAATGTTAATGAATAACTGAAACCTTAATTGTTTTAGACTGACCGTTAGAAGTCACTTTTACAAAATAAATTCCACTTACAAGTCCTGAAGTATTCATACTGATTGTTTGTTTTCCCTGTCCGGTTTCAACAGCAACAGGAGACAATACATCTTTTCCAAGCATATCAGTTACTGTGATGTTTACAGTAGAACTATTTTCTGAATTAAATTCAATAGTTGCAATTCCGTCAGAAGGATTCGGATACAAAGTGATTTCATTAGCGAAGATTCCTGTTGCATCAATACCTGTGTTTTGTGAAGCTTTACCTTGCAGAGCAAAATCATAACTTCCTTCATTTGCATCATTACTTGCAATATTCAACACTGCAGTTTTAAATCCGATATCCTGAGGAGCAAACTGAATGATAACAGCTTGAGAGCCACCTGAAGGAATTGTTAAAGGAAGAGCAGGAGCATTAACTTTCAGAAATTCAGAAGCATTATTTCCAGTGATATTGATTGCTAAAATTTTAAGATCAGCAGTTCCTAAATTCTGAATTACAAAAGCTTTTAATGTAGAAGTTGCTTTTTGAACAACACCGAAGTCTGTATTGTCAACTGTAGTAGGAGTGATGTCACCGTCAACAATATTCAAACCAGAACCCTGTATATTGATTTCAGGTGCGATACCTGTACCTTGTAAGGCAATATCATAATTAGTTTCATCCAAATCGTTTGAACCTATATTAAGCACTGCTGTTCTTGTATCAGTAGAAAGTGGAGAAAATTTAACAGTGATGTCAAGTGTTTTTCCGCCATCAATTGTTAATGGAAGAACAGGAGCATTTACCAAAGTAAAATCTGTTGCATTAACACCTGAGATAGTGATAGATTTCACAACCAATTTGCCAATACCATTATTTTGTATTGTAAATGTTTTTGAAACCGGTGTTGTGCTTTCCGCTTTTCCGAAATCTGTATTATCAATAGTTGAAGGAGTTACATCACCATCAAGGATAGTAACATTGTTTCCTGATAATGCAATTTCCGGATTAGAGTTATAAGAATCAGGATTGTAAAAAGCAAGTAACTGTCCGCCTTCTACTAATTCACCTGCTATGCCATAATGCGCCTGATCAACAGTTAGGAACATTCCTGGTCCTAGTATCGCCTGCATGTCTAGAACACCTGAAGCTTCTTCGTCTGCAGTAAGATAGTTAGCACCACCTGAAAGGAAACGTGTTGGATCATGTTCGCCAACA
>JACMRS010000106.1 GCA_014376345.1 Bacteroidia bacterium
AGAAAGAGGTATGTACAATTATAACGGAAACACTTCGGATCTTAATTCAAATGGTACTTTTGTTAATCCTTCCAGAAACTGGGGTGGTATTATGAGGCGAATAGAAACAAATGACTTTGAAGCCGCCAATATTGATTACATTGAAATCTGGATGATGGATCCTTTTCTGAATGACGGTCCGGGTAAAAACAACGATGGGCAACTGTATATCGAACTTGGAAATATATCTGAAGATATCATACCCGACAGGCGCAAATCATTTGAAAATGGTTATCCAAAAGATGGTGACTCCACTAAAGTAGATATTACCAGCTTTGGAAGTAAGGTGCCGTTATTACCACAAATAAATAATGCTTTTGACAACGATCCTGCAAGCAGACCATTGCAAGACGTTGGTATTGATGGATTAAATGATGATGAAGAAAGAACAAATTTTGCCAAGTATCTTGACACACTTGCTAAAGGATTCGGAACAAATTCAGCAATTTACCAGCAAGCATCTGCCCATCCTTCCAATGATAATTATTTGCACCCTCGTGATGATGTTTATGATGCACAGGAAGCAAATATTATAGACAGACATAAAAAATACAACAGCATGCAGGGCAATTCTACCCTCGCTAAATTTGATGCTGCTAAAGGTTCTACACCTAAATCTTCAACTACGGTTCCTGACAATGAAGATATCAATAATGACTTCACAATGAATCAGACTGAAGATTATTTTCAGTATAAGATTAATTTAAGTAAATCTGATCTTGTAATAGGTAAAGGTTTCGTTACAGATATTTCTACCATTCAGCCTGTTTTGCCTAACGGGAAAAAATCAGATGAACGCTGGATTCAGATTAAAGTTCCGATCAAAGAATACACAAGAGCTGTAGGAAATATTTCTGATTTTAAATCAATTAGATTTATGAGGATGTATCTTAAAGGTTTTGAGGATTCAATTATTTGCAGGTTTGCTCAGATACAGATGGTAAGAGCCGATTGGCGCCGCTATCTTAATTCTTTAAATTCTCCGGGTGCTGTTGTTCCTGTAGATCCTAATGATAATACCGTATTTGTAGTTTCAACAGTAAATATTGAAGAAAACGGTGCAAGAGCGCCTGTCAGATATGTGCCACCTCCTGGTATTAAAAGAGAGATTGACCCTACTTCTCCGGGTGCTATTCAGCAAAATGAGCAGTCGCTTTCATTAAAAGTATGTAATCTTAAACCTGGTGATGCGAGAGCAGCTTATAAAACCACCAATTTAGATATCAGAAACTACAAGAATATCAAAATGTTTACTCATGCTGAAGGAGCTGACATTAAAGACGGTGAACTGAAAGCATTTATTAGAATTGGAACCGATCTTGTTTCAAATTATTATGAATATGAAATTCCACTTACCATTACTCCGGGTGGTGCTACTACTGACACCAGAATATGGCCTTCTGAAAATGAAATCAATTTTGAGCTGGAAGAATTTTACAATGCCAAACAGAAAAGAAGTGAGCAGGGTGTTCCTCAAAACAGGCCATTTACTTTAAATCTAGATAATGGAAGAAGGGTGACTGTTATAGGACTTCCGGATTTGAGCAATTGTCGTGTGGTGATGCTTGGTGTAAGAAATCCAACAGATGTTTCTAAATGTGGTGAGGTTTGGTTTAATGAATTGCGTGTAACAGATATTAGTAATGGGGGAGGATGGGCAGCAAATGCACGTATGGTAGCTCAAATGGCAGATTTTGCAACTGTTTCTGCTTCAGGTAATATAAGAACTATTGGTTACGGTGGTGTCGATAAAAAACTTAATGAAAGAAGTCTGACGAATAACTACCAGTATGATCTGGCTTCAAACTTCGAACTGGGTAAATTTTTCCCACGTCGCACAGGTGTAAGTGTACCGATGTTTGTAGGTTGGAATGAAATTTTCATTACTCCTAAATACAATCCACTAAATCCGGATATTGAACTTAGAACTGCTTTAAACGGTAAAACCATAGAAGAGCAAAAGCAAATCAGGGAAGCAGCTTTGGACTATACTTCACGTTACAGTCTCAATTTTACAAATGTCCGAAAAGCGCATACCGGGAAAGGAAAAATTCTTCCCTGGGATATTTCCAATTTCAATGCAACTTACACGTACCTGAATATTAAAAAGCATAACCAGCAGATTCAATATAGTTTTGCTAAAACTTATCATGGAAGCCTTGGATACCAATATTCCCCTGTAGTAAAACCACTAACACCATTTAAGTTTGTAAAAGGAAAAGCATTTGGACTGATCCGCGATTTTAATCTTTATCCTGCACCGCAATCTATTACAGTAAGATTTGATGCGGACAGATTTTATTCGGAAAGTAAAAACAGAAATAATGACCTTTTTAAGCAGTTAACGCCTGTACTTTATGATAAAAATTTTACTTTAACTAGATTTTACACGGTAAATTATAAGATAACCAATAATTTAAAGGTTGATTATGTTGCCAATGTCAACGCCAGAATTCAGGAACCTTTTGGTGAGTTAAATTCTGAAGCTAAAAAAGATTCGGTACGCAAAGATTTTTACAGTTTAGGAAGAATGACAGCTTACACCCAAACTGTTAATTTTAACTATCAGGTGCCATTAGATAAGATAGGTATACTTAACTGGATTACTTTGCCAATAAGATATTCAGGAAGTTTTGCTTGGTTACAAGCTCCTCCTGCAGTTTCATCATTTGGTAATACCATTCAAAATGGCAGAGAAATTTCTGTTAACGGTCAGTTTAATCTTGTGGGTCTCTATAATAAAATACCGGCATTAAGAAAAATTAACAATGCCCCAAGAAGCAATGGCAGAAGGCCTGCAGCTACACCAAGTAAAGATGTTAATAATAAAGACGGCGAAACAAAAAAGAAAGAAAAGAAAGGCTCAGGTTTTGGCACAGGATTATTAAGGGGACTGATGATGGTTAGAAATGCTTCTGCCACTTACACCAATAAATCAAATATCACACTTCCGGGTTTTGGTTACAATGTGGATTATTTTGGACAGAACTTCCAGCACAACGCTCCAGGACTGCCGTTTATTCTTGGAAGTCAGGATAGAAATATCCGTTATAAACTTGCTGATGAAGGCGCACTTACAAACGATTCTAAACTAACTAATAATTATATTGAATCGAACAATAAATCAATTTCAGGAACTATTACAATTGAGCCGTTAAGAGACTTTAAAATTAACCTCACTTTTGACAAAAGCAGACAAAGGGATTACAGTTCAACTTTCAGATATGATGAAGTTACTAAATCATGGCAGGATATAGCGGCTGTTGAAAGTGGATTCTTTTCTATTACAGGTATATTTTGGAAAACAGCTTTCGAAAAAATGGGAACACCTTATGCTTCTGACGCTTTTACCCAATTCTCAAATAACAGGTACGGTGTATCAAACAGGTTAAGATTTGAAGATGAAAGGATTACCAATAAAACTCTTAACGATACAAATGGCTATCCGACCGGTTATGGTAAAACATCACAGGAGGTGCTTATACCTGCATTTATTGCAGCTTATCAGGGTAAAAATATTACTGCTAGTAGCAATTTGTCGCCTTTCATAAAAATACCATTGCCATCGTGGCGAATTAATTACAACGGACTTTCTAAAATAAAGGCTTTGGCTAAAATTTTCACGAATATCAATCTAAGTCACGCTTATTCGGGAAGGTACACTGTAAATGGCTATAAATCCAATCCAAGCTACGATCCGAAGGCAGCAGTACCTGCAAAAGGAGATTTTGTTTCTCAGTACAATATTCCAGGAGTTTCTATCAGAGAAATGTTCAGTCCATTGCTGGGTATTGATGTTACTTTGAAAAGCGGATTAACAGCTAAACTGTTATTCAACAGGTCGAGGAATATCACGTTGCAGGTACCTAATAACGGACTGGCAGAACAGCAAATGAGAGAGATTACATTTGGTGCAGGTTACAGAACAAACGATTTGAAACTGCCTTTTAAAATAAAGGG
>JACMRS010000009.1 GCA_014376345.1 Bacteroidia bacterium
ATTGTGAAAAAAATAAATTAAGAAACACAGTTCCTGCTCAAATTGGTATTGCAGATAACTTTAAAATTAATACTAAAAATACTAAAGCGATATATATACATAATGGCATCAGAGACAATTTTCCATCTTTAACTAATTATAATGTTGGAGTCATTGTTTTAGATTATGATCTTAAAAACGGAACATTTAGCAATGAAAAGCTAATTGATACTTTGCCAGATCAAAGCAGATATTGTAACCTTTCTATTGCAAGCAGTGATACAGTATTATATATAATTAATAACACTAATAAGATTATAAAATATGTATTCAATAGCAATTACGACCTGATTAATAAATATTTTATACAAGTACCTTTAAAAAAGAAAATATGTAGAGATATCAAGCTAGCACCAAATGGGAAAATATATGTTTCATTTTTAGACATGAACGGTAATTATATTGATACCATTGTTCTGGCTATAGAAAATCCAAATGATGCTGGACCTGATATTGCTTTTTCCAGAAAAACACCGCTTTATGGTAAAAATGACAAGTTCAGAGGTCAGTTTGTTTTAGTAGATCGTTTCCCTAACACCTATGGGAGCTTCCGCCGTGTGGATTTTAGCGTTATAAGTCGCTGCAAAGGCAATGGTGTGGTGTTTACCAATCACAGTGATTACTATTGGTTTAAATCTTTTAAATATTTTTTTGGTGATGGCGACTCACTATCTTTTGATACGTTTACTAAAATCGCTGTTCATTATTATAAAGCTCCGGGAAAATACTGGGTTAAGCTGCAAGCATTTAATGAGAATGGCACCTGGCAATGGTACAGTGATTCAATAATGGTGCTTACTGCCCCTTCAGCTTACTTTACAAACCTTACAACCAAAGGTTGTCAGTATATTGCTTTTGAATTTAAAGATTCATCAAACATCTATTACAAAAAACAAGATTCAACTTTCAGACATTACTGGTATTTTGGAGATGGTGCAAACTATGCATGGCAGACAATGAATATGAAAGAGCGAAGAGATATTCAGCACGTTTATATTAAAGATGGTTCATACACCGTAACAAGCATTGTCAGCGATGGTTATTGTCGCGATACCTTTTCAAGAATTAGTGAGGTAAATATTTTGCCTGCACCTAAGCCAGGAATGAGAATAGCACCTTTAACAGGTTGTATTCCTCTTCTTGTAACACTTACAGCAAAATATAAAGAAACTGTTGACAGTACAAACTGGAGCAGCAACAATGGTCATAACATTACAACATTAAAGCAGGGTCCTGCCTCATTTACATTTAATTCTGCAGGCAAATTTAAACTTTACCAGCAGCAATACGGCCCTACAGGCTGTATCACTAAAGACACCGCCGAAGTAACAGTGCTCCAGGGTGTTGACAGAACATTTTCCCCTGCTGTAATTAATGCTACCGTTGAAGGACAGGATATTATAGTAAACTGGAAAAGAACACCGAATGCAGAAATGTATGAAGTATACAGAGAAGGCATTTTAATAACAACAACATCTGATAGTTTTTATAAAGACAATTCAGTTTCTGTAAATGATAAAAGTTATAGCTATCTTATTGTAGCTAATGATATTTGTGGCGAATCAACATTAAAAAGCAATGAGGGTAAAACCATTTTAATGCAAGCTGCAAAGGATAAAGAGAATTTCGGCATTATCCGCTGGACGCCATATATGCATTGGAGTGCAGGAGTTCAGGCTTATGAAGTGCTTCAAATTAACAATATTCAAAATACCGAGTCCATTGTATTTTCATACAATGATTCTTCCAAAACAATGCATATTGATACAGGCTTTTTAATGAACGGGCAGTATGAAAAATGCTATCGAATTAAAGCCATTGAAAAAGATGGGAACGCAGCAGAAAGCCGAAGCAATACGGTATGTGTACCTTATGAAAGCGTTATCTGGATTCCAACAGCAATTACAATAAATGGAGATGGCCTTAATGAGAGCCTTAAAATAAATACTTATGGTATCCGTAGCTTCACCATCAGCATATATAACCGATGGGGAGGCAAAATATTCGAATCATTATCAATTGGTGACGAATGGAAACCCGGTTCAGAAGAGCAAGGTGTTTTCATGTATGTTGTAAAAGCAACCACCAATTACGGTGAATATATTACCAAAGGAACAGTGACTGTTTTAAGGTAAAAGCCAACCTCAAGGGATTTTAATCTTCTTTTTGACTTGATCGAACCGCCGTAAGGGTAACCCTCGCGGTTACCACTTTTCTCAAGAAAAAGATCGAAGCGTGGAGAGGAACCGCAAGGGATTCCCCATACATATCTCTTTTCGTATGATCATATACGGGAAATCCCCGTAAGGGTAACCCTTGCGGTTACCCCTTTTCTCAAGAAAAAGATCGAAGCGTGGAGAGGAACCGCAAGGGATTCCCCATACATACCTCTTTTCGTATGATCATATACGGGAAATCCCCGTAAGGGTAACCCTTGCGGTTACCCCTTATTCCATGATGGTCATATATCCGGAAAATATCACAACCTGTATATTATGCAATACAATCCAAACAGCATGTACATAACCTAATTACATGGCTTTGGTTAGACACTATATATTTGCCAAAATCAAAATAAAAACATTGTGTAACTATACATTCTGTTTTAAAATGCTGCATGCATTGTTGTTTGATGCAAAGTAATGAGAAAAACCAGACAGGAAATTAGTTCGACGAAAAACAATGCAATACTTCATATTAATGAAGCAGAATTACTGTCTGCAGGGCATATTGGGGCAGGTATTGCCTATTGGAACAATACAGGTGAATGCCTCATTTCCAACAACATTTACGCTGAAATTTATAACCGTGAAGTATCTGATATCAAAGGCATTAACATTAAAACACTTCTTGGTGCCGACTATCAAACACAGATTAAATATATTAACGATGCACTTAACGGCATTGTTTGCGTTTCTAAAGATGAACACCTTTCACCAAATGGTGAAATAAAAACCATCCTTACAACGTACACTCCTGACATAGCTGATAATGTAGTTAAAGGTTTCTTTATTCATATTTCGGATGTTTCAGTTATAACAAAAAATTTACAAACACTTAAAGATGAAAATGAAGCTGCTGTTACACGTGTTAAACAACAAAATATTCAGCTAGCCGATTTTGCCAATATTACTTCACACAACCTCAGATCACCTGCCAGTAACCTTACCGCACTTCTTGGATTGCATAACGAAAGTAAAAATGAAGAAGAACGCAAAGAACTGTTCTCGCATTTTGAAACGGTAGTATCACACCTTAATGACACTTTAAATGATCTGATGGAAACTCTTAAGATTAAAGGTCAGGCTGAAGCTGAAACGGTGACTGTTAGTTTTGAAAAAGTACTCACAAAAACCAAGGAAATTATCAGTGGTGAAATTATTGAAACAAAAACTGTTATTACCAGCGACTTCTCTAATGGCAGTGAAATAGTTTACAATAAAAGCTACCTCGAAAGCATTATGCTTAATCTGGTATCTAACGCAATCAGGTACCGTTCTCCGGAACGTCCTCCCATGATTCATATTTCAACAGCTATAGACAAAGGCTCGCTGATTCTTTCAGTTAAAGACAATGGTTTAGGAATTAACATGGAGAAATATGGGCACAAACTTTTTGGCTTACACAAAACTTTCCATAGAAATAAAGACGCCAAAGGTGTTGGCTTATTTATTACCAAAACACAGGTAGAAGCAATGGGTGGCAGCGTAATTGCAATGAGCGAAGAAAATACAGGTTCCACATTTACAATCAATTTTAATACATCAATATGAAAAATCCATTCACAGTTTGTATCATCGATGACGATAAGATTCACCAGTATACAACCACTATGTTGCTGGAAAAAAATAAAGTCAGAAAAAATATTATCAATTTTTCCGACGGGCAGCAGGCAATAGATTTTATGCTTAACCATAAAGACGATTCTCAAAAGTTACCGAATGTTATTCTTCTCGATATTAACATGCCGGTAATGGATGGCTGGCAGTTTATGGAAGCATTCAGGAAACTGAAATCAAAACTCCGTAAAAAAATCTCGATTTATATGGTGTCTTCATCAAACGATCCTGCTGATACCAGCAGGGCTAAAAAAATTAATGAGATTGCAGATTATCTTGTGAAACCTTTCCGTTCTCAGGATATAGACCAGGTTTTAAACAAGCTTAACAGGGCTGTTTAGCCTTAACACGATATACTATTTCAATTATTTATTTTGGCATAAAAGCCCGGATCTGTTCCGGGCTTTTTTAATGAATAACAATTTACATTTCAATGTTTTCTCCTGAAATTAAATCATTTGGATACTCTTCTTTAATGTGAATTTTGCAATATATAATCGAAGTGATGTAATAAAAAAAGCTCCCTTTGCCGTGAATTTTGTAACATGAAAAAAAGCCCTTGTGCATTTACTTTGCACTACCTTAATTTTCAATTATAAAGCTGACTACTAAAACAACAAAATGTCTGAACAAACCAATACCGGCACTGTCGAACAAAAAAAAGCAGATACGACTACTGAAGTTAAAGAATCTGTAAAAATAACTGCCGGACTATCAAAGTTTTTCGAACAGGTGGCTGATTTCTCTATATTTATGGGAAGATATTTTCGTGAACTGATCAGACCTCCGTATGAAATAAATGAAATTTTAAAACAATGCTACCTTGTGGGTTATAAGTCTTTAGGACTTGTAGGTATTACAGGTTTTATCATGGGCCTGGTTCTGACATTGCAGTCGCAGCCTACACTTGCTGAGTTTGGTGCAGAAGCCTGGCTGCCGAATATGGTGGCAGTGTCTATTGTAAGGGAAATCGGTCCTGTAATTACAGCTTTAATCTGTGCAGGTAAAGTAGGCTCAGGTATTGGTGCAGAACTTGCATCGATGAAGGTAACCGAGCAGATTGATGCAATGGAAGTTTCAGGAACCAATCCGTTTAAATACATTGTCGTTTCCAGAGTAATAGCAACCACATTAATGATACCTGTATTGGTAGTACTTTCAAATGCACTTGCATTTATCGGAGCTTATATTGGTGTTAACATTACCAGTGATGTAAGCTTTCCTTTATTCTTTGCGAAAGTATTTGAGGCATTGAAATTCAGTGATGTATTACCGGCTTTTATTAAAACTTTTTTCTTTGGATTTGCGATAGGAATTATCTCATGTTATAAAGGATACAATTCTAACAAAGGAACCGAAGGTGTTGGATTGGCTGCAAATGCTGCGGTAGTAACAGCTTCTTTAATAATATTTATTCTTGATATGCTTGCAGTGCAGGTTACTAATACTATTTTAAACTAACATGGCAGAACAAGAAAATAATTCAGCTAAAGCAGTAACTTCTACAGAAGCAGTTGTTGAAATGACTCATGTTAAAAAATCTTTTGGCACCAATGATGTGTTAAAAGATATTAACCTGAAATTACTAAAAGGCGAAAACCTTGTGGTGCTTGGCAAATCGGGTAGTGGCAAATCGGTGCTTATTAAATGTCTGATTGGATTACTACAACCTGATGAAGGTACTATTAATGTACTTGGTCAAATTGTTGAAGATTTGAAAAATGAAGAGTTAAATGCTCTGAGAAAAAAAGTAGGTTTTCTGTTTCAAAGTGGTGCCTTATATGATTCGATGTCTGTGAGAGAAAATCTTGAATTTCCTTTAAGGGACAGCAAAGATCTTTCGCAAGAAGAAAAAACAGGATTAGTTGAAGAAGCATTGGCAAATGTGGGTCTTTCAGAAGCAATAGATAAAACACCGGCAGAACTTTCAGGTGGTATGCGCAAAAGACTTGGACTAGCGAGGACGCTGATACTTAAACCGGAAATTATGCTTTACGACGAACCAACAACAGGACTGGATCCGGTTACATCAAGAGAAATCAGTGAACTGATACTTGAGGTTCAGAAAAAATACAATACCTCATCAATAATTATCACCCACGATATGCCCTGTGCCAGAATCACTGCCAACAGAATTATCGTATTTAAAGAAGGCGTTGCTTTTGCAGAAGGAACCTTTGAAGAACTTTCAAAATCTGAGGATGAATTTGTAAGTGAATTTTTTGAACAATAACATATTAAAGAAATAAAATAACAACATGAAAAAGGAATCAGGAAATAAGATTAAACTTGGCGTATTTGTAGCTACAGGCGTAGTGCTTTTCATAGCCGGTATCTATTTTATAGGGAAAACTAAGCAGCTTTTCAATACTACATTCCGTATAAGTGCAGAATTTGCAAATGTGAGTGGACTGCAGGTTGGAAACAATGTGCGCTTTGGAGGTATTACTGTGGGAACTATTGAAGATATCAATATTATTTCAGATACGATTGTAAGAGTTGACATGGTTATCGATGAAGATACCAGAAGATTTATCCGCAGAGATGCAAGAGCTATAATTGGTTCAGACGGTTTGATGGGCAATAAAGTAATGAATATTACTCCCGGCACACCAGGACAGCCTGAGATAAAAGATAAAGACATGATGCTTACCATAACTCCTGTAAGTATGGATGACATGTTTGCAACACTAAAAGTGACAGCAGACAATGCAGCTTTGATTACAGATGACATGGCGGCTGTATTTGACAATATCCGTTCAGGAAGAGGAACTATTGGAAAGTTGCTAATGGATACTACATTTGCGGGAAACTTAGATAAAACAATTATCAATGTAAAGCAAGGAACAGCAGGATTTAATCAGAATATGCAAGCTGCTAAAAAGAGTATTCTTTTAAGAGGTTATTTTAAGAAAAAAGAACAAGCTGCAGAAGATAAGAAAGAAGAAAAGCAAGAAAAGAAGAATGAATCAAAATAAAAATATAATTTTGATACCTCTTAATATTGATATAATTATTGAATGAAATTTAAACTGAAAAAATTAAAGAAACCATTATTTATTACTTTAATTGTAATAGTTGTTCTTATGGCTGTTATAATTATCTTCATTTCACCTATCTCTAAATACATGATAGAAAAGTATGATAAAAAATTTACTAACCGGGAAATCACACTCGATTGGGCTTATGTAAATCCATTCACAGGTTATATTCACTTGGATAATCTGAAAGTGTATGAAGAAAACACAGACAGTATCTTTCTTGCAATGAGTGGCCTGACTGTTAATTTTGAAGTAAGCAAATTACTGTCAAAAACTTATGAAATCGGCAAATTAAAACTTG
>JACMRS010000107.1 GCA_014376345.1 Bacteroidia bacterium
CTTTTTCTGGATGAACTTCCTGAATTTAAGCGCAGCGTGCTGGAGGTTATGAGACAACCGCTTGAAGAGCGCAAAGTCAATATTGCCCGTGCCAGATTTTCTGTTGATTATCCTGCCAGTTTTATGCTGGTAGCGAGCATGAACCCATGCCCTTGCGGATATTACAACCATCCCGAAAAAGAATGTGTGTGCGGACCAGGTGTTGTTCAGCGTTATTTGAGCAAAATAAGCGGACCGTTACTTGATCGGATTGATATTCATATAGAAGTAACACCAGTGGGCTTTGATGAGCTTGCAAACCGTAAACGGACGAATGAAAAATCAAATGACGTGCGAGCCAGGGTTATAAAAGCCAGACAAATTCAGGAAGCGCGTTTCAGCGACCTTACTAATGTGTATTGCAATGCGCAGATGCCCGGTAATCAGGTTAAAGATATTTGTGAGATTTCACCGGCAGGTTCAACATTATTAAAAACCGCAATGCAAAGATTAAATTTAAGTGCACGTGCTTATGACAGAATTTTGAAAGTTGCCAGAACTATTGCCGATTTAGCGGAAAGTGCTGAAATCAAAACAGAGCATTTAGCGGAGGCTATTCATTACAGGAGTTTGGACAGGGAAAACTGGGCGGGGTGAGTTAATTAAATTGATTTATTGTTTTAATTAGATGATTTTCAAGCAGTTAAAAATTTTGTTGCTGTTATAACATTCAAATTACATAACAACAAGTAATTAAAATGTAACAATCGAAATACTGTTTTTATAAATATTTGCCTATTCCAATTGGGAACTAAATTAAACATTAAATAAAGATGGTTTATACTGAGGCTATTACTAATGAATTTTTGAGAAGTGCAATTGCAGGTAATAAACCAAAAGCTTGGGAAACACTTTATGACAGATACTCTCCTGCAGTTTATGGTTTGGTTTGCTCTATGGTAATGGATAAAGATGTGGCTAATGATATCTTTAAATCTGTTTTTGTAGATCTTAAAGAAAAAAAGGTTCAGTTAGAAATGCAGGCTTCATTACATCCGTTTATCCTTAAAAGTGCTTATTGCCATATTATCAGCAAACTTGAAAATTTGGGATTAGAACCACTTACCCGCAACTCTGTTTATGATGCTTTTTGTATTGCAGAAAAATCTACAAATGCTGAAGATGCAAGAAAAAGCGTGAGAAATGAATTTATGATGCTTCGCAGCAGCAGAAATTAATTGAGTATTATTTATTTTCTATCAGATAATAAGATGAGACTAAAAATAAATTAGTTTCATTAGAATTCCATTTGATTTTCCGTGTTTTTGCAGTTGGTATAATTAAAATCGGTTCACCATCTTTAGTAGATATTTTTATCGGCATATTAAAGCCATTAACAGCGTTTTTCCATTTATAATACACATAACTCTGCCCATCAATACTTTTGAATTTGATGTCTAACACAGGCAAAGTTGCAGTATAAAGATATTGCTTAAAAAAAGTATCCCAGTTTCTGCCGGTTGAATTATTGAAATATGCAATTACATCTTCTGTTTTAACAATGCTGTGCCTGTATTGTAAACAGAAACCCTTTAGTGCCGCAAACCACAGCGAATCGTTGTCAATAACACTTCTCATTGTATGCAATATCCAAGCACCTTTATAGTAAATATCGTTATCCTTAAAACCGTGATAAAATTCATTTCGTGGTCCAATCATCGGTTGCTTGGCCTGAATTAACTTTCTTTGCGATACCAGGTAACGAACAGCTTCCGATTTCGCAA
>JACMRS010000108.1 GCA_014376345.1 Bacteroidia bacterium
GCAAGAGAAAACAACATTCCTTTGCTGATTATTTCTAAATCCGGTGGTGCCAGAATGATGGAAGCTGCATTTTCATTAATGCAAATGGCTAAAACTTCTGCAAAACTTGCACAGCTAGCACAACAAGGCATTCCTTATATTTCACTGATTACCGATCCAACTACGGGTGGTATAACAGCATCATTTGCTATGTTGGGAGATTTCAATATTGCTGAACCTGAAGCATTAATAGGCTTTGCAGGACCACGAGTAATAAAAGAAACAATTGGCAAAGACCTTCCTAAAGGATTTCAAAGCTCAGAATTTTTACTTGATCATGGATTTATAGATTTTATAGTTCATAGAAAAGAGTTGAAAACTAAGCTTTCACAGCTTTTAAGACTGATCTGGAATAAAAAAACAAGCTCTAAGAAAGAGGATGTTGAAGAACAGGCTTAAGATTTTTTTGCAATTAGAACAGATAAGCCTAATTTCGTGGCAAATAAATTTAAACAATGAACTTTCCTGAAAATTTAAAATACACAAAGGACCATGAATGGGTTCTGATTGAAGGCGACACAGCTACTGTGGGAATTACTGATTTTGCACAAGGTGAACTTGGCGACATCGTATTTGTAGAAATAGAAACAACTGGTCAAAACCTATCAAAAGAAGCTACTTTTGGTACAGTTGAAGCAGTTAAAACAGTTTCAGATCTTTTCATGCCGATTTCGGGTGAAATTCTGGAAGTAAATAAAGCACTTGATTCTCAGCCGGAACTGGTAAATTCTGATCCTTACAATGGCGGTTGGATGGTTAAGATTAAGGTTGGCAATGCAGCTGAGCTTTCTGAACTATTAAGTGTTGCTGATTATAAAGATCTAATAGGACAATAATATTTACCGGTGATTGTGAAAGCAGGATCCGGCAAAATCAGATATTTTTTTAAATGGTTCCCCGTGGTAACATGGGGAATTTTTATTTTTATAGCTTGTTGCAAAGAAAGTTCGGGCCTCCCAAAATTTTCTTTCCTTGATTTTAAACATTCTGATAAATTTATTCATTTTGTTCTCTTTTTTATCTTGGCTGCTCTGCTTTATCGAGGGTTTTATTTAAGTTTAAATAGGAAAGGTAAAAATGTACTGATTTTTTTAATCTGCTTAACTTATGGTGGATTAATTGAAGTTTATCAATCTATGTTTACAACAACAAGACACGGGGAACTTGCAGATATTGTTGCAGATGTTGCAGGTTCACTGTTTGCAATTCTTATTTTAAACAGTATTTACTTTAAGATAAAAAATAAAAAAATACGGTAAGCGTTTACTTTGTATCTTTATAAGAAATTAATAATTCATGAACCTTTCCAATTCAAATAAAGATTATAACCATCAATCGATGGATGAGATCGTATTTGAGAACAGGAATAAGGATTATGGTGCATTTGAACTCAGGAAAAGCTACAGAAAAACAATAAAAAAAGCTATAATCTGGAGTAGTGTTATTTTTATAATTGCACTCCTGATTCCTTCGATATTGAGGTTTTTTGGAGGAGCTGAGATAGATCCTTTGGACGATTATACCACTATCAACATGAATGAAGTGCTGTTTCAGGATATGAAAGTACCGGAAGTGCAGCAACAAGAAAAAAGTGCACCCACGGGCAATATTGAGTTAATTCCGGATAAAGTTGAAACAGGTAAAACTGAGGTTGTTGATGATAAAAGCAAATTAAAAGGTGATACCAGCACAGGAAAAGTAGCAAAATCCGAAAATGGGTCCGGTGCAGGAACTAACGGAAAAACAGATACCACTGAAATCCTGGCAAAATTCAATGGAAAATTAACTGATTATATTGATGGAAATCTGGATGTCCCCGACGCAGTGGTAAATTTTAAACTTAAGGGAGACATTTATGTGTCATTTGTTATTGAAGTTGATGGATCTGTTACCAATGTTATAATTGACAAACAAAAAAGTGCAAAGCTTGGGTACGGATGTGAAGAGGCTGCTCTGAGGGTAATTAAAAACATGCCAAAATGGATTCCTGGCAAAAAAGGAGGCATTAAAACAAGGCAATTCCTTAAAATTCCAGTAAATTTTGGCAGCTGAGCACACTTTTCAACCAAATGTGCAAAAAACATTTGCAATCTGAAATATTATCCTATCTTTGCAGTCCTTAAAAAAAATTGAGAAATGGATCTGATAAAATTAGTAAACCAGGAATATTTAAAAACTGACCGCCCCGATTTCAAAGCTGGCGACAGAGTTACTGTATATTACAAAATTAAAGAGGGTGCAAAAGAGCGTATCCAGCAGTTTCAAGGCGATGTGATTCAGCAAAGAAACACAGGCATTGATGCTACTTTCACTGTAAGGAAAATTAGTAATGGCGTTGGTGTTGAAAGGATTTTCCCTCTTCATTCACCAAATATTGACAAAATTGAGCTTAACAAAGTAGGTAAAGTTAGAAGAGCACGTATATTTTATCTTCGTGGACTTACCGGTAAAGCTGCTAGGATTACTGAAAAAAGACAAAAAAAATAATTCCACTTCTGTGGGGTCGTATAAGATCTACCGGATTTGCTTATGCAGGTCCGGTTTTTTTATGCATGCTGGTTTTTAGTTAGATTTGCGCACTGCTATGTTTTCAAAACCCGCTATCCGCATTTCACTCATCTTACTTCTGTATGCAGTTCTTGCTGTGGCATTTACTTGGCCGTTGGCTGCAAATTTTTCGAAAAGCTATATTGGATATGTAAAAACAGGTGATTCATCTCAGTATATCTGGAACATCTGGCATTTTAGCCATTGTATAAAACATGGTCTGAATCCATTTTATACCCATTATCTATTCTACCCCGAAGGGGCATCATTGCTGATGCATGCCTATACAATTATTGCAGGACTTCTTAATCTTGCATTAAACAATCCCGTACTTTCACTCAATACCGTGCTCATTGCAAGCTTTATTTTCAGTGCTTACGGCATGTTCAGACTTTGTCGTCATTTTGAAGTTAATTTCTTCCTTTCAATATCAGCCGGCTTTATATTTTCTTTCTTTCCATACAAAACAGCCCACCTTTCAGAACATTTTAATCTGGAATTGACGGCTTGCTTGCCTTACTTTATTTTATTTTTTATAAAAACATTTGAGTTAAAAGAAGGTCACTTTTTTCCTGCATTAAAATCAAAAATAAACCTGCCTTGGCTGGTTTTAACAGCTATTATTTGCCTGCTTTGTGATTATTACTATTGTGTTTATCTGCTTTATTTTTCAATCATTTACTGCACTGTTTTCTACCTGATTCCAGTTATTATAAAATGGAGTTTCTTAAAAAGAAGTGTCATTGTATGCCTGATATTATTTGCCGGGCATTTTATTATACGTGGACTGATTATTTCAGGAGTTGATGACAAAGGCGCCTTATGGTGGAGCGGCGACCTGCTTGCATTTTTTATTCCATCGCATTTTAGTCTGGCTTATTCTCCTTTAGAATCTTATATTAATTCGGTAAGCAAAATATTCAGATATCCCGAAAGCATGGAATTTATTATGTTTATTGGCTTTGCACTGATGGCACTTTATTTTATTGCAATTGCAAATAAGAATAAGGTCAACAACCGAATACTTCAGGTATTTACAATTTCATCGCTCATTTTTCTATTAATGTGCTTTCCTGAGGTAAAAATTGCAGGTAAAACAGTGTTTTATAATATTACAGGACTGATTTATTTTATTCCGTTTTTAAATAATGTCAGAACTCCTCCAAGGTATGAGCTTATGTTTGTCCTTCTTTCCCTGCCATGGCTTATGGCAAAACTTTCTTTTCTGATGAAAAATTCAAGACTTAATTTAATAATTGTAAGTCTGATAGCTATTACTTTCATTGAATTTATCCCAAAACCATATTCTGTAATTACAAAATCTGATGTTCCAACTGTTTACAGAGAACTGGCAAAACTTCCGGCAGGTTCACTTCTTAATATTCCTGCAGGTTTCAGGGACGGATTTGAAGAATACGGTACTTTCAACACAAACAATTTTTTATATCAAACCATTCACCAAAAACCAATAACGGGAGGATATCTTTCGAGGGTTAGCCGGGAAACAAAATTATCTTTTAAAACCAACCCTACTTACAATGAAATTTTTGACCTTCAAAAAAACGGTAAAACTAATACAATCAACAACTTTAATATCCCTGTAAAATATATTGTTGTGGAACCACAATATCGAAAATCATTTGAGCCATATCTGGACACTGCATTGAGAAAGAGAGACATTTCAAAAAAAGAATTTAATAATTATCTGCTTTATATTCTCAACAGATAAACTTTTAAAATTTCCTGTAAGCTGTAAATGATTAAATTTGCAACTTATGCAGCTCGACACGAGATACGATCCTTCAGAAGTTGAAGACAAATGGTACAAACACTGGGAAGAAAAAGGCTATTTTCACAGCGAACCAGATAACCGTGAACCTTTTGTTATTCCAATGCCACCGCCCAATGTTACAGGAATGTTGCACATGGGTCACATGCTAAACAATACTATTCAGGATGTACTTACAAGACGCGCCAGAATGCAGGGCAAAAACGCCTGCTGGGTACCGGGAACGGATCATGCAAGTATTGCTACTGAAGCTAAAGTTGTAAAAATGCTTGCCGAAAAAGGCATTCAGAAAAAAGATATTTCAAGAGAAGAATTTCTTGGACATGCGTGGGACTGGAAAGAAAAGTATGGTGGAATAATACTTGGTCAGCTTAAAAAAATAGGTGCAAGCTGCGATTGGCAAAGAACCCGTTTTACGATGGAGGAAAGCCTCACAAATGGGGTTATTGAATCATTTATTAAACTATACCGTGAAGGATTAATTTACCGCGGAACGAAAATGATCAACTGGGATCCGGCAGGTAAAACCACACTAAGTGACGAAGAAGTAATTCATAAAGAAGTAACCTCTAACCTTTATTATATCAGATACAAGCTTGCTGATGGCGAAACAGTAAACGGCAATCCTTATATGGTTGTTGCCACTACACGTCCGGAAACAATAATGGGTGATACGGCATTGTGTGTGCATCCTGATGATGAACGCTACAAGCACCTTGTTGGAAAAAAAGCATTTGTTCCCTTAATCAACCGTGAACTTAGTATTATTACGGATGACTATATAGATATTGAATTTGGAACTGGCTGTCTAAAAGTAACACCTGCACACGATATTAACGATTATAATATAGGCCAGAAACACAATCTTGAAACAATTGATGTGTTTGATGAAGAAGGTAAAATAAATCCTTCTGTGGGCATTTATGCAGGCATGGACCGCTTTGCTGTAAGAAAAAAGATTGCTTATGATTTAGAGGAAGCGGGCCTGATAGAAAAGACGGAGCAGATAAAAAACAGTGTTGGTCACAGTGAAAGGACAGATGCAGTTATAGAGCCAAGAATCAGCACACAATGGTTTGTTGACATGAAAAAATTTCTTGAGATCAATCCTCATGTTATTGATTCTGTAATGAATGATGAGATTAAATTTCATCCTCCCAAGTTTAAGAATGTTTACAAACACTGGCTTGATAACATCAAAGACTGGAACATCAGCAGACAATTGTGGTGGGGCCAAAGAATTCCGGCCTGGTATGATGGTTCTGGAAATTTTGTTGTGGCTGAAAATCATGAAAAAGCTCTTATACAATACAATATTAATTTCCCGGGCAGCAAAGTTGAAACTTTAAGTCAGGATGAAGATGTGCTTGACACCTGGTTTTCATCATGGCTTTGGCCAATTTCAATTTTTGATGGTTTTGATTCGCAAGGAAATAATCCTGATTTCAAATATTATTATCCGGCAAATGACCTTGTAACCGGACCTGATATTATATTTTTCTGGGTAGCCAGGATGATTATGTCAGGTTATCATTTTGCGGGTAAAAAACCTTTCAGTAATGTTTATTTTACAGGGATTGTAAGAGATAAAAAACGCCGTAAAATGAGCAAACAGCTCGGCAACAGTCCCGATCCGCTTGATTTGATTAATAAACATGGCGCTGATGGCACGCGAATGGGACTTTTACTTTCTGCGCCTGCAGGAAATGATATTTTATACGATGAGACACTAATTGAGCAAGGAAGAAATTTCTGCAATAAAATATGGAATGCTTACAGACTAATTAAAGGTTGGGAACAAAAACCTGAATCAGCTTTTGATACTTCATCAATTGCTTCAGACAATTTAGCTGATAAATGGTTTGATTCTAAATTCAAAATAGCTGTAAATGAAATCGAAAAACATTTCGACTCATACCGTTTAAGTGATGCTCTGATGACTGCTTATAAGCTGGTTTGGGATGATTTCTGCTCATGGTATCTTGAAATGATCAAGCCCGCTTATGGAGAGCCTGCCAATGAAAGTACTGTAAAGCAGGCAGAGGCTAATTTCGAAAGAATTTTAGCGCTTTTGCATCCCTTTATGCCATTTATAACAGAAGAGCTTTACCATGATCTGCACAATGGAAATCCACCTAAAGCGCTTATTGTTTCTGCATATCCGGAACCTTTTGACGAAATAAAAATTTACGATGAAAAGCCATTACAAATAATTTCTGAATTAAGAAATATCAGAACCAGCAAAGGAGTTTCACCAAAAGAATCACTTGCATTAATTATTAATGCAACGGATAAAAATATTTACGAACCTTTCATATCAATAATTAAGAAGCTGGGTAATATTTCAGAGATTACGTTTAGTGCAGACAAACCGGCCAACGCTATATCAGCGCTCATTGGAACTGACGAAATTTATGTTCCGCTTAACCTTGAAATAAACAAGGAAGATGAAATAAAACGCATTAGTGAAGAACTAAAATATCTGGAAGGTTTTTTAAAGTCGGTATCGGTTAAGTTATCAAATGAAAAATTTGTCAGTAATGCTAAAGAGGATGTGATAGCTAACGAAAGAAAAAAGCAAGCAGACGCTGAAGAAAAAATAAACAATCTTAAAAAAGCACTTCAAAATTTATAACATGTCAGTACATTTTTTTAAAGCTTCACAAAAGCTACCAATCAGCCAGGCAGAAGCCTGGGAATTCATCTCCTCACCTGCCAATTTAAAAGAACTTACACCTGTTTCAATGGGTATGAAAATAACAGGAGACCACCCTAGAAAAATGTTTGCCGGTCAGATTATTACCTACACTTTAAAACCTGTTGCAAATATTCCAATGCATTGGATGACAGAGATTTCACATGTTTCAGAGCCGCATTTTTTTGTTGATGAGCAACGTTCAGGACCTTATAAATTATGGAACCATAAACACTTTCTTAAAGACATTCCCGGTGGTGTACAAATAGATGACACTGTGCATTACAGTCTGCCTTTAGGCTTAATTGGCGATCTGGCAAACCTGCTTTTCGTTAAAAAAAAGCTGGAGGATATTTTCGAATACAGAAAAAAAAGAATGGAAGAAATTTTCGGGATTTATACCTTAATTAACGAATAATAACTTTAGAGTAACTATGTCTTCACAAAACCTCACAAAAAATAAAGTTAAAGTATGCCATTTAAGTTCAGTTCATTTTGCGCTGGATACCCGCATTTTCTTTAGGTTTTGTCAAACATTAAGTCATCATTATAATGTAACTTTAATTGCAGTGCATCCTGTAAAAGAAATAAAAAACGGTATTTTAATAATCCCGTTTAAAAGATTTCACAACAGGAAAATCAGAGTAGCAATTGGTTGGATTTTGATGTTTTTTAAAGCCATCAGGGTAAATGCCCGTATTTATCAAATTCACGATCCTGAGCTGATTCCTTGTGGCATGTTGCTTAAATTGTTTGGAAAACAAGTGATATTGGATATCCATGAAAACATTGCAGAGGATATTTTTGATAAACCTTGGATTAAAAATCAGAAAAGAGTCTATAAAATATTTACATGGTTTGAAAGTCCGGCTTGCAAAAATTTTCGCATTATGCTTGCTGAAAATTCTTACGAAAAAAGATACCATCTTCTTGCCGGAAAAGAAAATTGTACTACCGTAAGAAATTTCTGTAATTACAATTTTTTCAAACCTTATGTCAATAGCGGCTATCGCAACCTTACTAATCTTTTTTATATTGGAATTGTTCTTGAAAACCGCGGTATACTTGAAATTGC
>JACMRS010000109.1 GCA_014376345.1 Bacteroidia bacterium
AAAGGCCAAAAACGGCTACCAATGCCGCCAGCCATAATAACTACATAATTGTTTTTATTCGAGCTCATAAAAAAAGGATTCGCGAAGATATGCAAAATTAGAGTGCCAACATTTTTAACTTTCTGAATGTTTATATATTTGGAAGACATAATATTTTAATTTTGGAAGTTCTCTATTAAAACATGGGCAAAGCGAAATACGGGGTATTATTATTAAATCTTGGAACACCAGACAGTCCGGAAACTTCTGACGTAAGAAAATATTTAAGAGAATTTTTGATGGACAGGAGGGTAATTGATATTCCGGCTATTAACCGCTTTTTTCTTATTAATCTGATCATTGCCCCATTCAGGGCACCAAAATCTGCAAAGATTTACAAAGAACTCTGGACTAAGGAAGGCTCACCCTTAAAAACTACGAGTATTAAGGTTGAAAAGCTTTTACAAGATAGTTTAGGCGTTGACTATCAAGTGGTTCTGGGAATGAGGTATCAGAATCCCAGTATAGAAGTTGCTTTAAAGAAATTAGAAAATGTTGGCCTAGAGAAAATAATAATCATTCCACTTTATCCTCAATACGCTTCTGCCAGTACAGGCTCAAGTCACGAAGAAGTAATGAGAATTATAAAAAACTGGGAAATAATACCTGAGTTAAGATTTTTAAGTGAATATTCTGGCAATGAACAAGTGGTAAACATCTTTGCCAAACTAGGTAGAAAATACATGGCGGAAAGAAAGTACGATCATTTTCTGTTCAGTTACCACGGCCTGCCTGAACGTCAGATATTAAAAGGTTCCTGTAACAATTACTGTAAACTAAGCACTTGTTGTAATTCCTTCAATCAATATAATAGGTTCTGTTACAGGGCTCAATGTTTTAACACTTCCCGTCTTTTGGCCAAAGCACTAAACCTATCTGAAAAGGAATATACAGTTTCCTTTCAATCAAGACTAGGTAAAACTCCGTGGATAAAACCTTATACAGATAATACTATTAAGGACCTTGTAAAAGATGGAAAACTAAACGTATTATGCTTTAGTCCGTCTTTTGTGGCCGACTGTCTTGAAACTACTATCGAGATCGGTGAAGAATACAAAGAGCTTTTCGAAAAAGAAGGAGGAAAACACTGGCAACTGGTAGAAAGCCTAAATACAGATCCGGAATGGATTGACTGTTTGGCAACCATGGTTAAAAATTGACCCCCAAACTCAACCTGAGCTAAAGCAATGGACCTTTATTCCAGAGGCATACTTTGCTAAGAGGAAAGTGTTTTAAATTTTTGTGATAGAAGTGACAATCTCCTATCACAACTTGTTGCACTACACCCAAATAGGCCTCTTATGTCACCATCTCAAGGATAATTTCCAGATATTTTAACACTAAACCTCAGGAAATGGATTCTGCATGAAAACCATCCTTAACCAATGATTTTGTTCCAAGAATCATATAAATGACTACTGAAATTTCCCTCACGGTATTGACATATGGTGAGGAATGATGGCCTGTTGTTGCAGTCCTTTTCTTTCTGCGCAGCAATTTTAAAAGGATCTAAAGGGAAGGTTTTCTTTATTTCAGAGTCAGGAAACGCCAGTGTTAATATTAATGTCAAGTGCCTGTGCGATACTCCATTTTACACATAACTACTTTCGAATAAAGATTATCAAATAAGTATGGTGAAGGATTCGATCAATAAAAAAGTGATTTACAATAATAGAAAAACCAAACCATAATATCTTGTAGGTGATCTATTGTTTGTCAATACATATAATTTATCTTCCTTGATATTGATAGATGCTTTATCTGTTGCTTGGTTTCGCTTAGGTAGCGGCATTGTGGTCTATACCAGCGAAAAATAGCTAACCAAT
>JACMRS010000010.1 GCA_014376345.1 Bacteroidia bacterium
TATACTTCGTCCGAAATTGGAAAATATCTACAAACAAATTGATACCAATCGGATTTGTTTTCTCTCATATAATCCATTTAATACAAACTATGATATCAATAAGTTTATACAGTTAAAAAAATATAATATTCCTGAAATAAACAAAGACAGTTTAAATTTAAGCATATTTAATATTTACCAATTCCCAACTATTTTGATTTTAGATTCAAATTTGAAAATTATTAAAGAATTCATAGGGGATGAGAAGGGTGAACCTGTTTTGTTAAATAAATTTTTGGAAGAATATAATTTGTTAAAGAAATAAGATATGAGAATTAGAAAATTAAATTTCATTGCATTATTAATATTATGCGCCTTTAATATTAAAAACATTTATCCTCAAAATAAAATTAATATTGAACAGATTCAAATAGTTAATGATAAAATTTATAATAAACCCAATCAAATTATAAAAATTAAATATTACTTAAAAGAGAATTTTATTTCTGATACAAATATTTGGATGAATTTAATTTTTTTGGGTGATAAACTTAATAATTATGATAGTTTTAAATATTTAGATTCAAACTCCAGGTTGTTTTTTAAAATTAAGGACAATTCAATTTATACTGCCAGAAAAGATAGCATTTTTAAGAAAGAATATGAATATGACGTAAATTTCAGCATTTCAAATTGGATAATTCCCGGAGAGTTGTACTTTTTGAATTACATACCTTTAAAAAACAATACAGATTTTTATTCGAATTTATATTCTAAAGGTAAAGTAATTTCAAACAAATCAAATCATGATACCATTATTTTCAAGCAATTTAATAAAAAGTACAAATTCTATAGAACACTTTATCTAAATAGAAGTCTGAAGATTTTTAAATTTGAATATACTTTTAATAAAGAGTCAACACTAGAAAAACAAATTGTTTATTTGGACATTATTGAATCTAATAATTTATATAATTTAGCGAAAAAGCTGGAATTTGGTCCATATCAAAAAGTACCTAATATATTAAGATTTATCGACAATAAAGACTCTATTGGCGTAATAATTGAAAAGATAAATCGCATACCATTAACATCGGGTTTAATTCAGCTTAATAAGGTTGAAGAAAATCGCGTGTTTATAATTGATTTTTGGTATTTATCATGTCCACCATGCCATAGGATAAGACCTTATCTTGAAAATTTTTATAAAATTAGTGACACAACAAAAGTTAGATTTCTTGGATATAATCAATCTAATTCAACTTCAGACATCAATACTTTTATAAACGCAAAACAATTTAAAATTCCTGAAATCGATCGAACTAAGTTGAGTTTTGGTATTTTTGAAATTGATGCTGCTCCAACAATTTTAATTTTAGATAGCAAGATGAAAATCATCAAAACTATAGTTGGATTTGATAAAAACAACATTAAAATTATCGATCAATATTTAAAAGAAAATAATTTTTATAAAAATTAAAAACTTATGAAGGGTTAATCATGCAATCCAAAATATTTACGCAAGGTGAACCGCAAGGGTTCACCCTACAATTATCCCGTCCTTCATTACCAATTTCCGGTCGGCGCGGTTGGCTAATTCTTCGTTGTGGGTTACTATCACGAATGTTTGTCCGAAATCTTTTCTGAGACTGAAAAACATGTCATGCAGTTCTTCTGCAGTCCGGCTATCAAGATTGCCGCTGGGCTCATCGGCAAATATTACTGATGGACTGTTCATTAAAGCCCTGGCAACTGCCACTCTTTGCTGCTCGCCACCCGATAATTCTGATGGTTTATGCGTTAATCTGTGCGACAACCTGAAATAATCCAACAATTCTGCTGCACGCTTTTCCGCTTCCTTCTTTCCTTTTCCTGCTATAAATGCCGGCATGCAAACATTTTCTATGCAATTAAACTCAGGTAAAAGCTGGTGAAATTGAAAGATAAATCCAATATTCTTATTCCTGAATCTCGAAAGTTCTTTTGATTTTAATGAAGATACTTCTGTATCCGCAATTCGCAAAATACCCTCTCCTGCCTTATCCAATGTACCCAGAATCTGCAATAGTGTGGTTTTTCCTGCCCCTGAATCGCCGACAATAGAAACAATTTCACCTTTGTCAATTTTCAGGTCTATGCCCTTTAAAACCTGCAGACTGCCGTACGATTTCCTGATTCCTTTTGCCTCTATCATAGTGTAATTAAGAGATTAAATGAATCCCTTTCCTGCAAACTTACTACCTTATGTTGAACTGTACAAAATATAAAACTAAAACACACCCGTTTTTCTCCGTTAAAATATTATTTTTGCCAAAATTTAAATTAAGAATGAACATCCACGAATATCAGGCAAAACAGATCTTAAAAGGTTATGGCGTTGCCATACAGGAAGGCATTGTTGCCGATTCACCCGAATCTGCAGTACAGGCCGCAAAAGACATTCAGGCTCAAACCGGCACAGGCTGGGTTGTAATTAAAGCTCAGATACATGCAGGCGGCAGAGGAAAAGGTAAGGTTATCGGCAGCGAACAGCGCGGTGTAGCCATTGCTAAAAACATGGATGATGTAACAAATATTGCTAAAAATCTTCTTGGCAATACCCTTGTAACTATTCAAACCGGCGAAAAAGGTAAAAAAGTAAACAAAATACTTGTGGCTCAGGATGTATTTTATCCTGGTGCAAGTGAACCTAAAGAATATTATATGAGTGTGTTGCTTGACAGAGCAACCAGTCAGAATGTGATCATTTACACCACTGAAGGTGGAATGGACATTGAAGAAGTGGCTGAACACAGTCCAGAGAAAATACACAGAGAGTGGGTTGACCCTGCAGTTGGTTTTCAGGCTTATCAGGCACGTAAAATTGCTTTCAATCTGGGACTTTCAGGAAATGCATTTAAAGAAATGGTGAAATTTGTAACTGCTCTTTATAAAGCTTATGATGAAACTGATTCTGCCATGTTCGAAATTAACCCGGTATTAAAAACCAGCGATGATAAAATTATCGCTGTAGATGCTAAAGTTGATATAGACGAGAATGCTTTATACAGACACGCAGATTACGAAGCTTTGCGTGATGAAAGTGAAGAAGATCCAACAGAAGTTGAAGCTAAAAAATCTAACCTGAACTATGTAAAACTCGACGGCAATGTGGGTTGTATGGTAAACGGCGCCGGACTTGCAATGGCAACTATGGATATCATTAAATTAAGCGGTGGCGAACCTGCTAATTTTCTTGACGTAGGAGGTACTGCAAATGCAACAACAGTTGAAGCAGGATTCAGAATTATTTTATCTGACCCGAATGTAAAAGCAATATTGATCAACATTTTTGGTGGTATTGTAAGATGCGACAGAGTAGCTCAGGGTGTTGTGGATGCTTATAAAAATTTAGGCAACATTCAGGTTCCTATTATTGTAAGATTACAAGGTACTAATGCTGAAGAAGGCAAAAAACTGATTGACGATTCCGGTTTAGAAGTACATTCAGCAATACAGCTTAAAGAAGCTGCAGAGCTTGTTAAAAAAGTATTGTCCAAATAATTTAAAACCAGTTTTAATAATATGAGCTTAATTTCAGAATTTAAAGAATTTATTAATAAAGGAAATGTCATGGATCTTGCTGTAGCTTTGATTCTTGGTCAGGCCTTTCAAAAGATTGTCGATTCTATTGTTAATGATATTATAATGCCAATAATTGCTACTATAGGCGGCTTTAGCAGCATTGAATCTCTTCATGTCGGACCATTTACTTATGGTAAATTAATTGCGGCAACACTTAATTTCATCATCATTGCAATTGTATTGTTTATGATGATTAAGGCAATGAACAGAATAAAAAGACGCAACGAAATTATAAAATAAAAAAATATATTTTTCTAATGACTAATCAAATCATTAAAGCAGCGTTAGCGCTGCTTTTTTTCGTCCACTCATTTTCAGTTTCAGCTCAGGATGATGATGTAAAAAAGAAAGCTTCAGAAGCAAATGTTATCAAAGAAGTAGCCGATACAGGCTGGAAAAAAGGTGGCTTTTTTAACACCAACATTTCAAATACTACTTTTAGTAACTGGGCTCAGGGCGGCACAAATAACGTAGCGTTTATTGCCAGTACAAGTTTGTTTGCTATTTATCATAAAGGTGTGGCGACATGGGAAAGCTATCTTGATGCTGCTTACGGAATTGTAAGAAATGGTAAATCAAGAATGGATGATCCGCGAACGCCGGGAAATGTAAGCGACCGCGAGATCAAAAACCCTTTCATTAAAAATGAAGACAAACTTGTGTTTCTTACAAAATATGGCAGAAAAATTAATGATAGGTTTAACTATTCTGCTTTAGCAAGTTTAAACACACAACTGTTTCCCGGTTATGAAGCAGAAGATATTTTCAGAGAAAAACCAATTATTTCCAATTTAATGGCACAAGGCTTTGGCTATGTATCTATTGGTATAGATTATAAACCAACAAGTTATTTTTCAATTTATGCTTCACCATTAACTTTAAAATACACTGCAGTACTTGATCAAAGACTCGCAGATGCAGGCGCTTATGGTGTAAGCGGTGCTGAATACGACACTACAAGCGGCACTGCGGTTAGAACCAAAAAAGGTAGTCAGTTAAGACTTGAACTGGGTTGTTATTTAAATCTTAATTTTAAAAAGGATATTGCAAAAAACATCAATCTGCAATCGAGGTTAGAACTTTTTAACAATTATAAAACAATGGGTAATATTGATGTAAACTGGCAAAACACGTTAAATATGAAAGTTAACAAATTTGTTACCGTATCTTTGATCCATCAGATGCTTTATGATGATGATATCGATACCAATCCGGTTGAAGAAGGCATACAGCGCAGGCTGCAGATGAAAAGCTTTTTCGGTGTTGGCTTCTCAGCAAAATTCGGCGATAAACTGTAATATAAATTATGCAATATATAGAGCTTAACAATCAAAATCCTGATGACAGACGCATCAAAGAAATAGCTGAAGAAATAAGGGATGGCGCTATTATTGTATTTCCTACAGATACTATTTACGCTATTGGTTGCAGTCTGTTAAACCGCAAAGGCATTGAAGCAATCTGTAAAATATTTGGAAAGAAACCTGAGAAGGCAAATCTTTCAATTATCTGCCACGATCTTAAAAACATATCTGATTATACTATTCAGTTTAATGCTGTTACTTTTAAGATGCTGAAACACAATCTTCCCGGACCGTTTACTTTTATTCTGAAAGCTAATAATGAGGTACCAAAACTATTTCTTAATAAGAAGAAAACAATTGGAATCAGGGTTCCTGATAATAATATTGCAAGAAGTATCGTTGAAGCACTTGGACATCCGTTGGTTTCATCTTCATTAAAAAAACTTGAGGGAGATGAGCAGCAATTTATAACTGAACCGGGAGAAATTTATGATGCCTTTAAAAATCATGCTGATATTATTATCAGCGGTGGTGCAGGTGGCTTAGAACCATCAACAATTGTTGATTGCACAGGCGATGTTCCTGAAATCACTAGACAAGGTGCAGGTGAATTAATTGGTTAATTTATAGTTATTTATAATAACTAAGTTTAAAGCGTTTAAACCCAAACGCTCATTATTTAAATTTAGTGTTGTGTAAATTAATGGGTTAAATCACAATAATATTCATAACACATAATTACAATTCCGCTTTCAGAAAATTTAATAAAATTGAAAGTAACTATAAATTACCTATTCAAACTAAGCTGCCACTGCCACGCACTTTTCAGCATTTCTTCAAGAGACTTTTCAGTTTTCCAGCCTAAAATAGTATTTGCTTTAGAAGAATCAGCCCATACTTTTTCTACATCCCCTTCCCTTCGCGGACCAATTGAATAATTAAGTTTCAGGTTGTTGACTTTTTCAAAACACGTAATCAATTCAAGTACAGTAGATCCATGACCAGTGCCAAGATTGAATATTTCAAAT
Source organism: Bacteroidia bacterium (assembly GCA_014376345.1). Classification (GTDB taxonomy): domain Bacteria; phylum Bacteroidota; class Bacteroidia; order NS11-12g; family UBA955; genus JACMRS01. The sequence goes on from JACMRS010000010.1 coordinate 5,936, forward strand.
GTATTATCCTGTTTAGCTGAAAGTTGTCTTTCAACAGCTTTAATATGCGCTAAAGCGAGATCAGTTACATGAAGATAATCACGCACACACGTTCCGTCAGAAGTATTGTAATCATCGCCATGAATAATAATTTTATCTCTTAAGCCAGCTGCACATTGCGTAATATAGGGCACTAAATTTGCAGGTACGCCTTTTGGCAACTCACCAATTAATCCCGACTCATGTGCGCCAATAGGATTAAAATATCTTAAAGCAATTGAATTAAAATTCTTACAATCTTCAAGAATTTGTTCACAAACCTGTTTTGTTGCCCCATAAGGTGAAGTGGCTTTTTTTACAGGAGACGATTCACTCACAGGCAATGCATCCGGAGTTCCATAAACAGTGCATGAAGAAGAGAAAACAATATTTTTAATACCAGCATTTTCCATTATTTGTAGCAGAGATATTAATCCACTGACATTATTATGATAATACTTTAATGGCTGCAAAACGCTTTCACCTACAGCTTTTGATGCCGCAAAATGAATAACGGCTTTAATACTGTGATCAGCAAAAACTTTTGATAATGCACCGGCATCATTAATGTCATAGTTATAAAAATGAGGTTTTACAGAAGTGATTTTCGTAATATTATCCAATACGGAAATATCCGAATTAGAAAGATCATCCACAATAACAACATCATAGCCCGCCTGCTGAAGTCCTGCAACAGTGTGAGAACCAATAAATCCCAGACCACCTGTAACCAGAATTGACTCTTTCATTACGAAATTCTTTTAACTTTATTTTCAATCAGACTGTAAGTCTGCCCGCTTTCAGCACAGGTTGCAAAACCTTTTTCATCAAAAGCAAGTTTATGTCCGTATTCGCTCATCCAACCTGTTTGTCTTGCAGGATTTCCAACAAGAAGTGCATAATCAGGAACATGTTTTGTAACCACAGCACCTGCACCGATAAAAGCAAAATCGCCGATATCATGACCGCAGACGATAGTAGCATTAGCGCCTATGCTGACACCTTTGCCTACAATTGTTTTAGCATACTGATCTTTCCGGTTTACTGCACTACGGGGATTTATAACATTGGTAAAAACCATACTTGGGCCAAGAAAAACATCATCACCACAAGTGACTCCTGTATAAATAGAAACATTGTTTTGTACCTTAACATTATTACCAAGAATAACTTCAGGAGAAACGACCACGTTCTGACCTATATTACAGTTATTTCCAATTTTGCAGTTTTTCATAATATGGCTGAAGTGCCAGATCTTAGTACCGCTGCCAATTTCACAACCTTCATCAACAAAGGCAGAGTCGTGGGCAAAATAATTTTTTTCTGATTTGCTATCCATAACATAAAAAAAACCCACCCGTAAAAGGCAGGTTTATCTGTGGTCTTGCAGGGATTCGAACCCCGAACCTTCTCATCCGTAGTGAGATGCTCTATCCAATTGAGCTACAAAACCAATCGCCTTTTCAGGCAGTGCAAACATACGTTTTTTTTAGCAAAAAAAAATCTCCCGGTGTTTAAAGCCGGGAGATTTTTATAAATATTTTTTAAATATTACTCAACAATAAATTTGCTGCTAGAGCTATAGCCGTTAGCTTTCATTGTGTAGATATAAATACCTTTGCTCATACCTTTAGTATCCACAGCAATTGCATGGCTACCTGAATTGTATTCAGCGTTGATAGTTTCGATAACTTTACCGGTAATATCAGTAACAGTAAATGAAACTGATGCATCATTAATAACTGTGAAAGGAATAAACACTTCAGTACCACCGATTGCAGGGTTAGGATAAGCTTCACCAAGACCGTCTCCGGCTTTGCTGATTTTATCAATACCTACGTTTGGAGAAGAAACAAGGAATTCAATTTCCGGAGTCATGTATGAAGCAGTGTAAGTTGCAGGATAGAAATAATCCGCAAAAGTACCACCACTAAATGGAATATGATATCTCTGTCTTGCTTCAGCAACGATACCATGGTTATAAATTCTGTCGTTTACAACTTTAGGTGCGATTGGATCTTCCTGATATTTAGAATCATCAAAATAAGCTAGAATTCTGAAAACGCTGTTTCCTTTAGTTACTGATGAAGGATTGTTAAAGTCAACAATTGTATCAAATGGCTGAGCATGATTATAAGATTTGTCGCCTGCTATAAATGTAACAGCAGCACCAAACCAGTTTCTACCATAAGCAGTTCCGGTTACAAGAGCTTTAACAGTTCTGTTAACTGCAAAAGTACGTGTCTGGAAAGTACCGAAAGTATCTTCCGGCATAAGTTCAATAAACTGAGTTACTGCACCTGTTGGACCAGCTGTTAAATTTTTAGAAGAATAATCTACAACGCCAAAATAAAAAGCGCTGTCTGTAAACTGACGGCTCATTGTAGTTCTATCAAATGTAGTAAGTATGATAGTATCAGGACCGAAATAAGTTTTGCTGAAACGTCTGTATAAGAAAGTAAATCTTACTGAATCAACTGTATAATCGTTGAATTTAGAAGTTTTGAAAGTGTTGTTAGCCGCATAAATATTACTTCTTGGATCGAAAACCGTTCCAACAGCATTAATGTTTGGCTGTTGAACAGCATTTGAATAAGCGATTAAAGCATTAGTATCGCGGAAAAGTGTAACAGGAGAATAACCTGTTGTAGCACCACCCTGGTTAGAACGTATTGATTCAGCAACGTCAAACCAAACCGGTCCTAAAGCATCTCTTTTAGAGTTAGTACTTTTATTTCCAATATTGATAAGCGTTGATGCATCAACAGTTTCTCTTAATGGCTCAGAACCTGCAACAGGTCTGTTAACTTGTGCGTTTGCGCTTGTAAAAAGCCCAACTACACTCATAGTTAGTAATATCTTTCTCATTTTCGTTTGTTTTTATAAACCACAAAGTTAATATAATCTTACCTATCAATCCAAATAAATTTTTCAATTATACAAGCGGTAAGTATCAATTTACAAGCGGTCAAACCCTTACTGTTAAAGAAATTTCTTATAACTTACATTTTAACATAATTACTTTATATTTTATCAATATCTTTTTTAAAATTTCATTTAGTAATAACATAAAGTTAAATATCACCTTGAATAGGCCTTAATATTATTTCCTCCATAACACATGTTTTTCTATTTTGCCATGCTATCCAGATAAAGGAGGCAATATTTTCCGGAGTCATAAACCGGGTAGCAGGTAATTTTGTTCCCGACCAGCTATCCGTAAGAGTAGCACCGGGCATTACTGCGCTTACACCCGTTTTTCTTGATGCCAGTTCTGCACGCAGTACTTTAGAAAAACCAAGTAAAGCATGTTTACTTATGCAATAACTACCACCATTTATATAAGGTACAAAACTGGCAGTGGAGCAAATATTGAAAATATAACCATCTCCTTCAGTGTCTAAAGCCGAAATCAATGATCGGGTAAGGTGGTAGGCTGAAGCAATATTGGTTGACATCATCAATTCAAAATCACCTTCTTTCTCATCAAATATGCTTCCCGGAATAAATAATCCTGCATTGTTTACTATAACATTAATTTTTTCGAACTTACTAATACAAAAAGCTCCAAAAGACTTAACATCAGAAACGTTTGAGCAATCTGCAACCATACCGTAAGCTTTTACCTTAAAAGTATCCGAAAGATAGAAGGACAGAGCCTCAACTGCTTTTGCATCTCTGGCACAAAAGGCCACATCGAAACCTTCCGAAGCAAAATATTCTGCAATTGCTTTCCCAATTCCCCGTGTAGCACCTGTAATGACAATATTTTTTAACATGCTGCGAATTAAGTTTTTAGAAGTTATATTTACAACCTTTTTTATGACTACCTTCTTTTATCAGTTCGGCCGATATATACTGTTTCTCAAAAGCATGTTCTATAAGCCCGAGCGCATAAGCATTTATTTTGCCCGTATTTTTGATGAAATGGTGAAAATCGGTATTGGCTCGCTGCCTATCGTTGCTATCATCTCATTATTTATTGGCGCAGTAACCACAGTGCAAACAGCGTATCAGCTCACTTCAGGACTAATAGCAAAATCAGTTATCGGAACGATTGTTAGTGACAGCAGCATGCTTGAACTGGCTCCAACGATAACTTGTCTGGTACTTGCAGGAAAAGTTGGATCTCATATCGCTTCAGAAATCGGCACCATGAGAGTAAGCGAACAGATAGATGCTTTGGACGTTATGGGAATAAATGGCGCAGGATATCTTGCAATGCCAAAAATTATTGCCGGTATAATTATGATACCCTTGCTCAATATTATAGCTATAACCCTAAGCATCTACGGTGGCTATATGGCTGGCGAATGGTCTGGAATTGTTTCACATGACCAGTTTATTTCAGGTGCGCGTTCTACTTTTAAAGGTTATACTCTGTTTTTCTCCATGATAAAATCTTTCACATTTGCATTTATAATAACCTCAGTTTCTTCTTTCCATGGTTTTTATACCAAGGGCGGCGCTCTTGAAGTAGGAGAAGCCAGCACTAAAGCCGTTGTTTATAGTGCTGTATTGATTCTCTTTTTCGATTACCTTCTTGCAGAACTTCTACTTAAATAATTATGATAGAACTAAAGCACATCAATAAGTCATTTGATGACAAGCAGGTATTATTCGATCTTTCTGCTACTTTTCATAGCGGTAAAAACAATATTATTATCGGTGCCAGCGGTGGTGGTAAAAGTGTCATGATGAAATGTATGGTTGTATTGGAAAAACCTGATTCAGGTGAAATTCTTTTTGATGGCAGAGACATTGTTAGTCTCGAACATCAGGAAATGCGAGATGTAAGACGCGAAATCGGGATGCTCTTTCAGGGAACAGCTTTATTTGATTCACTTACGGTAGAGCAAAACGTGGAATTTCCTTTAAAAATGTTTAGTAAAATGTCTCCTGCTGAACGCAAAGAGCGCGTTAATTTTTGTCTTGCACGGGTGAATCTGGATGAAGTTAACGGGAAATTTCCCAGCGAAATTAGTGGTGGAATGAAAAAACGAGTTGGAATTGCACGAGCAATTGCACTTGACATTAAATATTTATTTTGTGATGAACCCAACAGCGGTCTTGACCCAATTACAAGCAGGGTTATAGATGAACTTCTAAACGAAATAACCCATGAATTTCAAATTACCAATATTATAAACAGCCACGACATGAAAACTGTTTTTGATATCGGCGACCATATCATTTTTATTTACAATGGACAAAAATGGTGGGAAGGCAATAAAGAAGAACTTAAAACAGGCCAGAAAGAAGTAAAAGAACTTGATGAATTTATCAAGGCCAGTTACTTCGAATAAATCAATTCTATTAAATTTTTAAGATGGGTAAATTTTTTTTAAACAGAAAAAAAGTCGCGCTGATATTTTCAGGGTTTCTGGTTTGCATACTTTTAACTTCTCATACTTCAGACGAAGGTATGTTTCCACTAAGCCTTCTTGATAAAGTAAATTTCAAGAAAGCGGGTTTCAAAATATCCCAAACAGATGTTTACAATCCGA
>JACMRS010000110.1 GCA_014376345.1 Bacteroidia bacterium
AAGACTGGCATGGAATCCTAAGAAGTTAAAGGCTTTTTTTAAGAAGGAAGGCATTCATAAAGCAAATGTTTCGGTAAGAGGTGCGGCAATTACGCCAGATGAAGTTTATAAACTACTTGATTTGAAAACAGGAGGTGACACGTTTATTTTCATTGCAAAGATGAAAACAGGTACACAGTTATATCTGTGCGAAAAGATAACTTTTTAACTGTTGGATTTTTTCACGTAAGCCTCTATCGCTGAAGCAATAGAAGGTGTGCCGGGCGCAGGTGCCGGAATGTTGCAAAACAAATTAGCCTCTGCAAGAGCCTTTTGAGTAGTGTCTCCAAAAGCAGCAATGCGGGTTTTGTTCTGACTAAAGTTAGGAAAGTTATCAAATAATGATTTAATATCTGCAGGACTAAAGAAGACAATGATATCGTAAAACACATTCTCCAGATCACTTAAATCAGCAGAAACAGTGCGGTACATAATAGATTCCGTTAGCTTTAAGTTGTTTTTTTCAAAGAAGTCCGGAATAGCATTTCTTCTGATATCTGAACAAGGGAAAAGGTATTTTTCGTTTTTATGAACCATAATCAGGTTCAGGAAATCGTTTTCAGTAGATACTTTAGGAAAGAAAACCTTGCGCTTACGCATCACAGTATATTTTTGAATATACAGACCGATATTTTCCGACATGCAGAAATATTTCATGTCAGGCGGCAATTCAACTCTAAGCTCATCTACCACTCTGAAGAAATGGTCAACTGCGTTCTTCGAATTAAAGATTACTGCAGTATGCTCCAGTATGTTTAGCTTTTTCTTGCGTAAATCTTTTCCTGCTACTGCATCAACCTGAATAAATGAACGGAAGTCAACTTTTAGCTTATACTTTGCTGCGACATCATCAAATATCGACTTACCGTTTTCGGGCTGAGGCTGCGAAACAAGAATAGTTTTAACTTTAGGTTCTTTATCCATCTAAAACAATAAATTATTAATGTATTTGAAAACAACAAGCAGGGGGAGAATTTCAAAGGCGCAAAGATAAAGAAATAAATACAATGTTGAACCCTTGTGTTTGTTATAATTAGCATACACCCCTCTGCTAAGGTTTGCAGCCAGGTATAATAGTATTACAATAAGCAGTAAAATATCAAATATATCACGGAAAATCAACGAGTTTTGATAGTAACAGATTAATAAAACCGGCAATGCATAAAGCGCAAAATAAAACCCGTGACTTCGCTGTACCAGACTGTAAAAGCTTATAAACTCTTCCTGTTCAAATGTGTTTGCATAAATACTGCGCAGCGTTCTTTGCGCCAGATGGATGATAACTAAACTGCCAAGTATGATTAAAAACAAAGTAAAACTGCTGTAATCTGTCTTGATATTGTAATGTGAAAATGCTACAAATAAGGCTAATCCAAGAACATTTACAGATGTAAATACCGAAAGCCACCTGCTCAGTCTGTAAATATCTGTTTGTGTTTCTGTTAGTTCCTTAAATTTATTCTGGTTAAACATTGCGCTGAGTTGCAGGGCAAACTGGTAAGGATAAATCTTCTTGTAAATAACTACTACAAGTAAAATTAAAACAGCCCATGCTGCCACCCAGGCTTTGGTGCGGTTCCCGTTTACTTCACCTTTTGGCAGCACATTATTTCTGGCATTTCTGATCTTTCTTGAAGCCAGAAAGATACTCTTGTTATAAGGCTCCCATTCTGTAAGCTGCATCGAATCTATTGCAAGTGAATCTGCCCATAAACTGTCGGTAGTAAAACTATCGGAAAAGGGCAGGCGCGGTTGAAGACTGTCCCAATAGCGGTTTTCAGAAAGCATACCATTGCGCACCATTAAATAATGAAGATCTACTCTGTCAATCCCTCTGATCTTTAAAAAGATATCAAGATTTGCCGAGTCGTTAAGCATTCTGATAAAGGTAGAATCAAACGCTTGCGCCTGCGTTTTTTCCGCGCAAATAAAGGCGCTCAGCACAAAGATGATATGGTAAATGGTTCTCACTAAAAGTAACTGCTCAATCCGAAATGGATCTTTCCTGTTCTGAGGTCAAAATTATTGCTTTTTTCCTTGCCTAACGCATAGGCGATAGATAAAATTCCTGCACCGGTGTCCAGATTGGCTCCAACACCAAATCCCCATGGGGTATCGTGAATGATAGAAGCCCTCTGAATATTGCGGTCTTCGTAATAAGCGCCGTTCCAGAAAACCTGTATAAAAGAATTTTGTGCAAACAGATACCGGTACTCAACAATCAACAAACTGTAAGATGTTGCAAAAATACTCTGCTCGTTAAATCCTCTCAAAGTACTAAAACCTCCAAAGCGCAAAACCTCATTAAAGTAAATCTGCTTCGATTCTAAATGTTCACCCGCACTTGCAATTCTGAATGCACTGGTTTTCCCCACAGGGAAAAACTTTTCTGCATTATACTTTAATCTGTACTGCGCTGTTTTTAGTTCTGAAGAATCATACAGATTGAAAGCATGACCGGAGCCATCTGTAAATTCAATGTCATTAATTCTCGGATCGCGCCTCACCCTTCTGTTTCCTGCCGATACATCAAGTGTTACCTGATACCCTTTTCTTGGGTTGAAAATATAATCAAGTGTGTTGAGTGTGCCACTGATTCCGTAGTTTTTAGAGATGGTAGAATTGGTAGAAGGTAATGCCTTATTGAAACGCAGAGATAAGGTGTCCACAGTAATCAGACTGGTGCTGTTAACATTGTAATAAACCTTTACGCTGCTGAGTCCGTTGAATTGGTATTGCAGTCCGAATTGCCTGCCAACTGTTGTATACAGTGTGTCATATTTCAATAAATCAAATCTGAAGTCAGTACCAATTTGTGTGTGAAATAAATAGGGGAGTTGCAGGTTGGTTTTAAGTTCTTGCGACCGCGCTTTAAAACTTCTCCAGTTCAGTTCGAATACTTTCCCTGAGCGGAAAAGATTGTTTAGCTTTATCTTGAATTCACCTGTCAGAAGCAACTTAGAAGCATTGGGTCCAGTGCCACCACCCGGTGCCAGTCCGATAATACCATTCACCTGGTCCGACTTTCTTTCGTTGATATACAATACCGGTCTGGCTTTGTCGGTAATAAAAAGAATGTCTGTACTTTTAACAGGAGTTGCAAAAGGCAGGTTCCTCAGTTTTTGGTCTGCCTTTCGGTAAGCCGCTTCACTGTAAGGTGCTCCTGCTTTAATGCCAAGATATTGTTGAATGTAAGACTGTTTTAATCTGGCAGAACCTTTAATCTGAATGGTATCGAAAACAATTAGTTTATTGAGAGTTGCATTAAGGTAACCGGTGACAGTGTTTCCTGAAAATTCAACACTGTCCAGACTGATTTCAGCAAAAGGATAACCATTGTTTTCATAATAATCCAGCAACATATTATACATTTGCAAAAGGCCCTTGTTGCTTACAGGCTTGTTGAACCAGTAGGTTTCACGAAGTCCTGCTTCCTGCAAAGTTTCCTGCCTGATATTGCCCGGTCTGATAGCCGCCCATTTATATTGTTCGCCAACGTGCAGTGCGGCAGTCATAAAAGTATCCTGAACAGCTATTGAATCATAACCCGCTGAAAGATAAGATTGCGAGAAAAGATTTTCGATTACCCCGTTTAAGACCTGCTGCCTGTCAGAAGGCGTGTTAAAACGTTTTTTATAGATGCCCACTTTGATGCTGTCTTCAGCAGAAGTGAGGATACTGAGACGGTATGACTGTGCATTTGCTGTTAATGAAAAGGCAGCAACTATCAGCAGCATGAATAGCTTTGGCAGGAAGCGGTATATGTTACAGTGTATGTGCAATACGAATCAGTTCGCAGTAATGCATGAAATTAATACGCGAAATTAACGTTATTTTGCAGCTTATATTGCCATGGGGCGATAAAATGACACACGTTGGCTGGTCTGTATATCCATATCCCTTTTTGTAAACAGGCTTGCGTTTACTGCAACTTCCATTTTTCTGTGGCATTGAGTGGTGCAGATGCTATGACGGATGCCTTGTGTTCAGAAATAGTTTTGCGCAAAAACTATCTTGCCAATGAGCCTGTTGAAACCATTTATTTCGGAGGAGGCACACCATCACTTTTACCTTCAACCCAAATTGCCAGAATTCTGGAACTGATTCATGCTCATTTCAATGTATTGCCTGATGCTGAAATTACACTGGAAGCTAATCCTGATGATCTTGTAAATGGAAAAACTGGAGAGTTAAAACTGGCAGGAATAAACAGACTGAGTATTGGTGTACAGAGTTTTTATGATGAAGATTTGCAATGGATGCACAGGGCTCACAATGCAGGTCAGGCAAAAGAAAGTATTGAAGACGCGCTTTCACACGGTATGCTGCTGACTGCCGATCTGATATTTGGTTCGCCTATCACTACAGATGAAATGTGGCAGCACAATCTTGAGACAGCGCATGGTTTGGGTTTGCAGCATTTATCATGTTACGGACTGACACTGGAAGAAAGAACCTCATTACAGAAGATGGTAAATACCGGCAGGGCTTTGGCACCTGATGAGGATAAATCTCTGAGGCAATTTAAAATGGCTATGGAGTATCTGTCAGCCAATGGCTGGGAGCAATATGAAATTAGCAATTATTGCCGCAATGGCGCCTATGCCAGGCATAACAGTAATTACTGGAAAGGAGTATCCTATCTTGGTATTGGTCCTTCGGCGCATTCATTTAACGGTATCAGCAGAAGCTGGAATGTGTCTGACAATAAACAATATGTAAACAATATTTCTGAAGGAAGTTTGCCGATGGAAACCGAACTGTTAACAGCAGAGAACAGATTTAACGAAAGGCTGATGACAGGATTGCGCACGAAGTGGGGAGTAGCAATTAAAGATCTCGAAAATATTAAGGTCCCCAATTCCGAATTCTATCAGGAGATTTGCAGTCTAGAAGAGCAGAATCTAATCACCACCACAGACAACATTATTTTATTAACAGAAGCCGGGAAGGCAGTGGCTGATAGTATTTCCGCCGGGTTGTTTTTGTAAAAGCCTCACCCTGCCCTCTCCTAGGGAGAGGGTTCTGTGATCGACGAAATGCATAATGCTAGTTAGGATTTGTATTGTAGCTAGTTAGGATTTGTAATCCTAACTTACCAAAACTGCAAATTTGCAATTTGCAATGGGCGTAGATAAAGTTCAGAATAGGATTAACTACCTGACGTTGATAAGCCTCACCCTGCCCTCTCCCAAGGAGAGGGTTCTATGATCGACGCATTGCACCAGATTAAAATCAGGTGTTAGTGATGTGTTTTAGAATGTAATATTTTCCGTAGGGACAGGTCGCGACCTGTCCTTTTTCGAGAATCAATGATCAGGATTTGTAATATTTGTTTTGGTTTGCAATTGCGAGATTTAAAATCACATAAATGATATTGATCGACGAATTGGGGTATGATTGCAAATCATACCCAGCATGGTTAAAAAGCCTCACCCTGCCCTCTCCCAAGGAGAGGGTTCTATGATCGACGCATTGCACCAGGTTAAAACCCGGTGTTAGTGATGTGTTTTTAGATTGTAATATTTTCCGTAGGGACAGGTCGCGCCCTGTTCTTTTTCGAAAATCAATTTCTTGGTAAATATGAATATCAGATATGTTTTAGCAGATCAATTATTTCTTTATTGGTAATATTTTCCTGATCAGATTTATCATAGATGGATAATAAATAGACTGTTTCATTTTCAACTAAGATGTGTGCAATTACTCTTGCCCCTCCACTTTTACCTTTCGCTTTAGAAGCTATTGCCATTCTGATTTTAAAGCAATGATTTCCTATGAATGTACCTTGTTCAGGATTGGTTTCAAGAGAATTTAAAAGGTTGGCATATTCTTCTTTTAATGATGGATATTTCTTTGCTAATCTTTTAAGTTGCCTGTCAAAAGGCATTATCGTAAATACCTTATATTTCATTTAATAAATCAGCTGCAGGTCTTGCCTTTAACTTACCTTTTTTTACAAGGATTACATTTTCTGCAGCTTCTTTTAATTCAGTTAATATTAAAGCCTTTTCTTCCGATAGTTTTTTGGTTTTAATATAAGGTAGATTCTTAAGCATTTCCATAAACTGAGCTGCTTTGTTATCCGGAAGATCTAATAATAATTTCATGATTGATATTTTAATACAAAGATAAGAATCTATTTTAAAAGTATCACATGTTTATAATCAGCCTCACCCTGCCCTCTCCGAAGGGACAGGTCGCGACCTGTCCTTTTTCGGAGATGGATGATGAAGCGGGCGCAGATCGTAAGGTGCACCCTCGCGGTTCACCCCTCGCAGTCGCCATGGTTGCATCTTCTTCACCCATACATATCCTAAGACTGTAAGGTTCACCCTTGCGGTTCACCCCTCGCAGTCGCCACGGTTGCATCTTCTTCACCCATACATCCTGGTCCAGACTCTAAGGTGCACCCTCGCGGTTCACCCCTAGCAGTCGCCATGACTGCACTAGCTATCCCGTAATTCGTAGTTAGTTTCCAGCAACCACGCACTACTTCCATACCCCCGGCGGTATAAGTACATACCGAAGACATATTGAAGGGTATACCCAACCATATAAAGTAGTATTTCCAATGTGTGTGAGTATCTACCCCAATGGGCATTAGTACTTACCGAAATGAGTGTGCGTACCTGCCCCCATTGGCATGAGTACCTGCCCCCGATGGGTGAGTACCGACCTATGGCGCTAGAGTACCTTCTCCTGAGGGCATGAGTACCTTCCCCAATTGGTATGCGTACTTGCCCCAACTGACATGAGTACCTAC
>JACMRS010000111.1 GCA_014376345.1 Bacteroidia bacterium
GGCAGGAAGATCCACAAAGACTTAAAGCTAAAAAAAGAATTGATCAACCTGTTTTGCAAATGCAGTTGCTTTGAGTAATTAAATGACTATTTCAAATAAGTTTATTGTGAAAAAATATTTAATCAAATTTTCATTTTTTTTAATCTTTTTAAACTTAATTTGTTTGCATGCCAATGCTTATAATGATTCATTGAATAATCGTAAAAATATTCTTGAAACAGGGATGATTGCAATTACCTTATTCAAACAAAGGCCATTTTTTATTTTAAATCCGGTACAAAGTAATTACATGGCTTATAGCAGAATAATAAATAAAAGGTATTTTTTAAAAATGGATTATATGCGTTATGGACTTTACAATGAAAATAATTACTATAATAGAATTAACGAACATATAGCTCAAAAAGGGGATGTTTTATATATTGGTTTTAATCATATTAAGATTAATGGAGGAATTATTTTTAATGTGAAAAAAATTGAAATTAAAATGAGTATTAATATGGGATATAGGTGGGGGTCAGGTGAAATGATATTTCATAGTTGGTCTCAAAACGGTCTGTTTAATTCTGAATATGGTGGTGCAAGTTCAGAATACAATTCTATAAGTATTGGTCAGGAAACGGGAATTTATTACACATTTTATAATAGATTTTCAATGGTTTAGCAGGAAGTTATAGCCATTATTTTGAAGGAAATCATTTAATGTATTATGGTCAAAAAGAGACGGAATATAACTACAGACCAAATAGAAACAGTTTAAGCTTTTATTTTAATGTCGGAATCAAATTTTGATTACTGATTCATGCGTAAAGGATAGTAGCGTAAAGCCCGGAATTGCGTGGGTGTGTGCGCTGCATGAGGACTTGCAGAGGATAGCCTGACCCTTGCCCGCCCTCTAAATTTCAGACATAGTGAAAATGATCTGCGGGCAAGGGTTACGCCCAAATCATTTATATCTCACATTTTCTCGTGTCAAGTATTTTAAAAATGGATTACTGGCAATATGGTTTGAAAACTGAAATATCAATTCTCAAAATCAGAAATCGAAAAATCAGAAATCAGCAATTCTTCAAAGGGGATTCTTCACTGCTTCGGCTGAGCCGAGACAAGCTATTTACTGGTGAAGGAATACCTTCAAATTAAATTATGCTTAAAATAACGAAATTCTAAAATGCTCAAAATCAGAAATCGAAAAATCAGAAAGCAGCAATTCTTCAAATTTGCATTTTACCTTTAAACAATGTAGGTTTGTGAAGTTTGGAAAATAAATTTATTGATATAGAGGCGCTCTTCAAAAGTAAGAATCCAAAACTGCTGAAATTTCTGCCGGGATTTTTATTGAGGTATCTTAAAAAAGTCATCCATCAGGATGAAGTCAATGATTTTATGCACCGCAACCGCGATCTGATGGGAAGAGATTTCTGCGATCAGGTGATTAAAGAATTCAATATTAATCTGAAAGTGGAAGGAGCAGAAAATATCCCACTATCTGGTGGAATTATACTTGCTTCAAACCACCCGCTTGGCGGTCTCGATGGGGTGGCTTTAGGGTCCGTTATTTCAAAATCAAGAACTGATGTTAACTTTATTGTCAATGACCTGCTTTTGAACCTGACTAACCTTCGTGGACTTTTCGTTGGTGTCAATAAACATGGAGGCAACGCAGTTAAATCATTGCAGGCTGTTGAAGCACTTTTTGCTTCTGATGGTGCCGTTTGCCTTTTTCCGGCAGGACTGGTGAGTCGCAAAAAGAACAATTTGATTATGGATCTGGAATGGAAAAAGACAGTTATTTCAAAAGCTAAAAAATACAACCATCCTGTTGTTCCGGTTTATATTGATGGCAAATTAAGTCCGTTTTTTTACAGACTTTCACGCTTCAGAAGATTTATTGGCATCAAAGCTAATATAGAAATGCTGTATCTTGCCGACCAAATGTACAGGCAAAAAAATACTACAATGCCAATTATTTTTGGAAATCCAATTAGTCCTGCTACTTTTGATAATTCAAAAACAGATACAGAGTGGGCCCAGTGGCTCAAAGAACAGGTTTATAATTTAAGATCCGGTTTAAAGTGACGATGACAGGAAAATATACGCATGCAGTGATTGATCCTGTAGACAATGCCATAATTATGGCAGAGCTTTCAGCTGAAGGCAGGTTTATAAGGAAAACTAATAAAGGTAACAACGAAATTTATATCCTGAATGCCCGTAATTCTCCGCATACAATGCGGGAAATTGGTCGTTTGCGTGAACTAACCTTCAGGGCAGCCGGCGGTGGCACAGGAGAAGAAGTTGATATTGATGAATATGATACAGGTGTTGTTCATTACGAGCAACTGATTGTTTACAGTCCGGAAGACAAGCAAATTGTTGGCGGGTACAGATTTATCGATTGTTTTAAAGCAATAGACACGCTTAATAACAAGGTCAATTTGTCTACGGCTTCGTATTTTCACTTTTCAGATAAATTTA
>JACMRS010000112.1 GCA_014376345.1 Bacteroidia bacterium
TCAGAAAAATCAATCACTTTTGCACTTTCTCATTTTGATTCACCAATTAATATTGGAACTTATGACAAAGTTGCTTTGGAGCCCGGATCTTTTACTGCCACAGCTTTAAGATTTAGTTCTGGTATTAATATTGGCAGTAAACATTCAAAACACAATGCGCCTTTAAGCAGCCATTTCAATGCAGAAATTTTTCTTCAACGCGAATGGGCAACAGATCTTAAATTATATTTTGATGGAAAAATTGTCAAAAGAAATGACCTCCAAACTGTTATAATTCCCGGACTTACAATTGGCTACCTATTTGTTGTTGCACTCACAAACAGAAGTTATCTAAAATTTGGCATTAAATCAAGCCTTGCAGCTTCAATCACAAAAGATTACGACTCTAAGGATGTAAAACAATTTTTTAAGACAGAAGTCAGTAAAGCATTATTCAAAAGACCGCTTTTAACCATCAATATCAACTACGGATTCATGTTATGATTTCTTTCCATTAATTTTCTAATGCTTTATCCATAACTTTGAAAAGATTTTTCGTCAGCTAACAGACATATTTATGTCACCCTTTGGGGGATATGCTCTGAAAAATTGTATCAGTATCAAATGAAAGCAGAATTACATGTCCTCGGCTCATCTTCGGCACTTCCTACTAAAGACAGGCATCCAAGCGCACAAGTGCTTACCATTGGATATGAGAAAATACTAATCGATTGCGGCGAAGGAACACAAACGCAGCTTGTTCGTTACGGCATTAAACTTTCTGCAATAAATTACATCTGCATCAGTCATCTGCACGGCGATCATTATTTCGGTTTAATTGGACTGATTTCAACTATGAGTTTAAATGGCAGAAAATTACCATTGCATATTATCGCTCCTTCCCCATTAAAAGAAATCATAGAACTGCAGTTAAAATACGGTCACATGGCAAATTCATTTGAATTGATTTACCATGATACTAATCCAGATAAACAGGAATTTATTCTCAGTAACGATTCATTTAGCCTCACTTCATTTCCCTTGAAACACAGAATTCAATGCAACGGATTTCTGATTACTGAGTCTAAAAATGAAAGACCACTGAATGCTTCGGCATGCGAAAAAGCAGGAATTCCAATTGCTTTTTACAGAAGTATTAAATTGGGCAATGACTTTGAAACATCAGATGGAAAAAAAATTTCGAATGCCTTACTCACATTTGATCCTGAACCGGCAAAAACATTCGCCTATTGCAGTGATACAATCTTCGATGGTGAAATAATTCCTTATATTAAAAATGCTGATTTACTTTACCACGAAACAACATACCTGCACGAACTTGCAGACAAAGCTGCTGAAAGGTACCACAGTACTGCCAAACAAGCCGGAGAAATTGCAAAGCAAGCTAATGTTAAAAAATTGGTCATTGGCCATTTTTCTTCCAGATATGACAATCTAGATCCGCTTTTGGAAGAAGCCAGAATAGAATTTTCCGAATCTCATCTCGGAATTGAAGGATCTGCTTTTATGCTATAAATCAACTTTAATTCCATTTAACTAAACAAGCCAAATTAACTGTGGATTGTTTAAACCCCTCACTTTACTATTAAATTTATAAAAAAACTAATATTGCGTGTTAAGGCAGTTAGCTACTGCGATTACGTTTCCATAGATTTTCTCTATATTTTAAATTAAAAGTGGCAAAGAAAAATAATTCATTTAAAAGTCAGAACGACTTTGAGCGCGAGGAATCACAACCAGCCTCAGTGTCCAAAGGAAAATTTTCATGGCTTAGAGATGAGCGCACGCGAAAAATTATCGGTGTGTTTATGATACTTTTTACCCTGTTTCTTCTATTATCATTTATTTCTTTTCTCCTAAATCCTTTTGAAACCGATCAGGATATTGTTCAAAGTGGCAGTTGGGAATGGCTGAGCACCAACCACCCACAGGCAATCAGCAATTTAATGGGATACATCGGTGCCTGGTTTGCCCATTTGTTTATTCATAAATGGTTTGGTGTGTCTTCATTTATTATTTTACTGACACTTTTCACCATTGGAACAAAAGCCCTTTTCAACTGGCAAATGTATCCAATGACAAAAATCCTCAGACACTCATTCTTCCTGATTATTTTATTCTCGCTATTTTTCGGATTAATATTTCACAGCCACCATTTATTTATGAGAGGCTCCTTCGGTTACCATGGATTTATGTGGTTACAAGGATTACTGGGTTCAATTGGAGCTATACTCGCACTTGTTCTTTATGCTGCATCATACCTGGTAATTGTTTACAATATCAGTTTCAAACCTGCTAAAGCA
>JACMRS010000113.1 GCA_014376345.1 Bacteroidia bacterium
CACTTAAAAGTCGCGATTCTCTCATAACCAGATTGCAGACAGATTCAACTTTTACTCCCGGTGATTCTTCTTACCGCAGAGCTTATTATCAGCGGATTTATGATTTGTGTAAAGCGCGTTTTATGGAAGGTGCTTCTGAAGATGAAATCGGTGAAAAAGTAGGTCCTTTATATTTTGGAAAAGAAGTAGCAAGAGTTAAGGGAGATTCAATTGGAGTTTTTAAAGCTCAAGAAGAAATTGACAGATATGAGGACATTTCAAGAAGCAACAGGCAATATGAACATCATTCTATCAATATCAATCAAATGAGTGCCCGAATGCTTAATAATGGCATTTATGACATCATAAATATGAACTCTTTTAACTTTATCAGAGCAAGTTTCGACGATCTTTTCTTCCGATTTCCAACACAGGCAGAATTGACAACAGCCTACACAATTATCGATGATAATAAAACAGGTTTTTTGGTTGGAGGATCCGCCTCTAACAAAGCCGAATATTGTAAAATGCTTACTGAAAGCCGCGAATTTTATGAAGGCATGATCAAATGGAGCTATCTGAGTTTGCTTGCAAGAGATCCGACAACTCAGGAAGTGTACAACCTCTTTCAGAATTTTTATAAAACAGATAATTTACAGGAAGTTCAAAAAAGTATAATCAGAACAGATGAATATGCAAATTTTTAATTCAAAACACAGATTTAATGCTTTCGTCGCTATTATGGTGATGAGCATTTTAGTATCGTGCAAAAAAGAAAAAGCCACAAGTTACGGGGTTACAGATCAGGATGTTTATGGTACCAATATAGACAAGAATAAAAAGAAATCTGAAACGGAATATATTGCTATACTTTCAACTAATTTATTTCAGAAACCTCTGTCAGTTAACGAACTTGTAAAAACCCAACACGTCATACAATCTGTTGGTGACAAAGCATTGGTAAGCGAAATTATTATCAGCAATTACATGAATTCTCCGGATGTGATTCTGCCTTCAAATGCATCTATGCGAGCTGATTTAGACAAATTCATCAACGATCTTTATAAAAGATTTTATGTGCGTTTCCCAACCGAATTAGAAAGGGCGTGGTTCAAAAACTACCTTCAGGCAAATCCAAATGTAACACCTGAACTTATCTATACTTCATTTTCCGCCTCCGATGAATATTTATTTTATTAATCAGATTTAAGATTATGAAAAGGAAAGAGTTTCTTAAAAAATCATTTACACTTACAGCAGGTGGAATTGTTATGCCTTATATTCTTCCAACAGGCAGACTATACGCAAGAACTAATGCGCCTTTGGCCGACCATGTTGTGTATGTACTTTTTGCAGGTGGTGTCAGACAACAGGATTCGATACTTCAGCAATATCTGGAAGGCAGTCAGGGTTTGTCCGGAATTGGCGGAAACATTATGTACAACCTTTTTGAAGGTGCCCCTCCAACATCTAAAATTGCTTACGGAACCTCACCCTCCGGACAACCAAACGGCTCCTCTCCAATCCCTAAAATACTGTCTCAGTCTCTTCAGAAACAGGGAACAGTTTTCAGAGAAATGCGTTCAGTTAACGGCGGTCATTATGGTGGACTAAATTCGCTAATAACAGGAAGCGCAAGTACAGGTCAGGGACTAAAAGTGAGACCATCAATGCCTACAATTTTCGAATATGCAAGAAGACACGGTGGCTACAAAGCAACTGATGTGTGGTTTATTGGAAATGGCATTGGAAATTCAACACCTTTGCTTAACAGCAGTCTCCATCCCGACTACGGTTTAAATTACGGTGCTAACTTTTTTGCACCCAATATTACATTCGGAAGTGAAGGATACGATGTACTTGCAAACGCCAAAATTTACCATCCCCAGGAAGAACTTGAACCTATCTATAAAATGAAAAACTTCCTTGACAACACTTACAGAGTAAGGCAAGGTCAGATGGTAGGTATCAAAAATACAGATGATGAAAAAACAAGAATTAAGGAATTCATCAGAGCAACATTTCAGAAAAAAGCTGCTGGACAATTGTCTTTTCCTCCGGTAAGCGGTGGCGATGGCGCAACTATTGGATATGCTATTGAAGTACTTAAAGAATTTAAGCCTAAAGTACTTGTTGTAAATATGAGTGAAGTGGATGTAGGACACGGCAGCTTTACGGGGTCATTACAAGCGCTGCACCGTGCCGACCATGCTGTTGGATACTTGTGGCAATATATTCAAAGTCAGATACCTGAAATGTCTGGCAAAACTATCATGCTTTGTGCGCCTGAATGTGGTAGAAATTTGAATCCGAATCCTATTAAAGATGAAAACGACTGGTTTGGTTACGACCATGGCGACTCAAACACAAACCGTGTATGGGGTATGATGGCCGGACCAAATGTGCCTTCAAACCTTGAAGTGGGAAGCGAAAGTTCGCCGGTTGGTTACGTTAATGATTTTTCACTAACCATTGCAGAAATACTGGGAATCAAATTCGACGTGCAGACAAATGGTTATGTCGATTCTTATGCAAGGTCTTTATTTGAGAGAATTTAAATATGAAAACTCTCAAATTTATCATTCCTTTATGCATGCTGATTATTGGTATTGAAGCATGTAAAAAAGACAGCAATGTAAACCCTTACAATGACTGGAAAAGCAATCCAAAAGAAACTGGCGACAGTACAAAGTTTATTGATCCAAACACAATTCAGGGAATACATAAAAACATTCTGAGTCCTACTTGCGCAAACAGTGGGTGCCATGATGGCAATTTCGAACCCGACTTCAGAACAATTGAAAGCTCATACAACACACTTGTAAACCAAAAAGCTGTAAAAACCGATCCTGACAATCCGAATTTTATATACAGAGTGGTCCCGGGAAAAGCAGCCGAATCAATGATCCTTCACCGAATCACTCACAACATACTTGGCAACAGTGGCACAATGCCTTTATCTATTGATCCAAGCAGTGACTGGCCTTCTAATAAGCAACAGTATATTGACAACATTACAACCTGGATTAATAATGGCGCAAAGGATGCATTTGGCAATCCGCCTGCTGCTATTGATTCTAAACCTACTGCTGAGGGTGTATTGGTTTTTGCTGACGGTTCTTCTTCTCCGCTTTCAAGAGGCAGTAAATATGATCCTGTTATCATTCCATCAGGAACCTCGCAAATTGAAATTAAAATAGCATATAGTGACGATAAAACCCAACCCAAATTTTTTACTATAAACACCATTAATTTTTCTAAACAACCGAATGCTTTTGTTGTTTCAAATGAAAAAAACATGACTGTCGGCAGTGCTTTTTCAGGGCAGGGAATAACTGATATAGTTGACTTTTATCACAGCATTACTCTCAATGTTTCTGACATTGGTATTCCTGGCCAAATTATCTGGTTCCGAACCAAAGTCAGCGACAATGTAAACGCTGTGACTTCTCTTCCTGACAACACTTCCATGTTTAATTTAAAAACATATTTCGCAGTAAAAATTGAATAAATGAAAAAGCTCATTCTTATCATACCAATTACTCTGCTATTTGCATCCTGCAGTAAAAAAGATCCCTCGCTTTCTGAAAGCAGTGCGCCTTTTATTAAAATCATTTCTGTAACACCAACTGTCATTCATGAATTTAAAGATTCAATTAACATTCTGATAGAATACAGCGATATTAATGGCGATGTCGGCAGCACCAATCCGGATGTAAATGACATGGCGGTAAAAGATAGCCGACTTCCAAAACCCGATTATTATTTTGTGCCGCCACTTTCTCCTCCGGGTTCTGACATCAAAATTAAAGGCCAAATGAATATTAGAATTAAAAATACTTTCCTGATTGGCGCAGGCGGCAATGAAAACATGACCTACGAATTGCAATTGAAAGACAACGCCGGAAACTATAGCAATACCGCCGTTACTCCACAATTAACAATAACAAAATAACGA
>JACMRS010000114.1 GCA_014376345.1 Bacteroidia bacterium
CACATTTCAATTGTTTTAACCTCACTTATTTTTGCTTTAATTCATTTTAAATTTACTCAGATTTTACCAATATTTATGATCAGTATTTTTCTGGGTTACATTTATTATCTCACAGGAAATCTTTGGTACAGTATAACAGCTCACATTCTGAATAATGGACTAGTTGTGGCTTTGGCATATTTTGGCAAAGGAAATGTAGCTATTGAAAAACTGATGGATGATTCGTATTCTCCAAATTTCATTATAGTCTCAATAGCGCTTGTTCTCGCTTCGGTAATTTTCTATGATTTATATAAAAAGAAAGTTAATTACATATCGCCAATAGTTACTTCTGAAGAAATTAATATTCAAGACAATGAATAACATGATGCAACGTGCCATTACAGGCTTTTTTTTTATTGGAATTATTATAAGTTGTGTTCTTTATAATGTCTGGTCTTTTGGCATTTTACTGGCATTAATTAATTTACTTTGTATATGGGAATATCTGGGAATTACAGTTAAAGAAAACAAAAAACTTCATCAGATTTCCGGAATAATTACAGGTTCATTATTTTATGTTTGTTTTGTTTTAAATATTATAAAATATGCTTCTTTTGAAATATTATTTATTCCTGTAATTTTAATATTTTGTGTTTTAATATTTAAGCTTTTTACCAAAGAAACAAACCCATTTGAAGGGTTTGGACAGATATTAGTTTCTATGGTTTATATTACTGTACCAATGGTTCTTTTGTTTAAATTGTCGTTTACTGCCTATAATTATTTTTCACTTATACCATTACTTATTTTCATAAGTATTTGGAGCAATGATACTTTTGCTTATTTAACAGGAAAAGCATTCGGTAGAAATAAACTTTTCGAACGTATTTCTCCGGGCAAGACATGGGAAGGTTTTTTTGGTGGAATTATCTGTAATATTTTAATATTTAATCTATTCAGCTATTTCTTTTTAAGTCCGAAAAGTGGTTATGAAATTACACCTTGGTTAATAATTTTACCAATTATTATAAGCGTTACAGGCACCCTGGGAGATTTGATAGAAAGTATGCTAAAAAGAAGTTATGGCATTAAAGACAGTGGGAATATGCTTCCCGGGCATGGTGGTTTTCTCGATCGTTTTGACGCTTTACTGTTCCTGATTCCATTTGTTTATGTTTACATGCAAATTTCTTAAATATTACTTTATCAATTGAAGCTATATCTTTATTCAAACATTCGATTGCGTTATTTGCTTTAAATACTGCAATTTTGCATTAAATATAAAAAAATATGTCAGTATTAGTTGGAAAAAAAGCCCCATTATTTAATTCACCCGCTGTAATAAACGGCGAAGAACTTGTAGATAGTTTTAGTCTTGAGCAGTTTATTGGAAAAAAACATGTGATATTATTCTTTTACCCAAAGGATTTCACATTTGTATGTCCAACCGAGCTTCATGCTTTTCAGGAAAAACTATCAGAATTTAAAAGTCGCAATGTAGAAATTATTGCATGCAGCACAGATACTGAAGAAAGTCACTGGGGATGGTTACAAGTTCCAAAAGCTAACGGCGGTATTCAAGGAGTTACTTATCCGATAATTGCCGATACTACAAAAACTATCAGTACAAATTACGGTGTACTAGCAGGCGAATATCACTACAATGAAAACAACGAATTGGTTGCCAATGGACCGATGATCGCTTACAGAGGATTATTTTTAATTGATAAAGAAGGAATAGTGCGCCACCAGCTTGTAAATGATTTACCTTTGGGAAGAAACGTTGATGAGGCTTTGAGAATTGTAGATGCCCTTCAGTTTATTGAAGAAAAAGGTGAAGTTTGTCCTGCAAACTGGAAAAAAGGTGATGAAGGAATGAATGCAACTTTTAAAGGTGTTGCAGAATATTTAGGCAAGTAGTCTTATTTCTTGTCTATTTAAAAATACATAATATTGTGTTTGTGTGTTTTAAATGACAATCTCATTACAATTGATATATCGACATTAGCCGATAAAGTAATACATTTGTCCTTTCTCTTTAATAATTAAAGGATATTATGACACTAAATCAAACTAAAATTAAATTTTCGGCAATTAGCAGCTTCTTTATGACGCTGCTTTTTTGCGTTGCAGGCACTTCAGCGTTTGCATCTTTCTCTGGAAGTTACACTATCGATCCAAATAGTGCAGCTTCTTCTACAAATTATCTTGATTTCACTTCCGCTGTAAATGATCTTAATGGCGTAGGAAGAACAGATGGCGGACCTGACAACTATGATAAAAATGGCGTAGTCGGTGCAACCGAATTTGAATTTGCAAAAGGGTATTCAGCAAAAGAACAAATTGAAATTAACGAAATTAATGGTGCTTCATCTACAAACACTATTACTTTTATCGGTCACGGGGCTAATATTTATTATACCGCAAGCTCAGGATCCAGACATACAATATTTTTTAACGGCGCTGATTATATTACATTGAAAGATATGTATATCCAGGGTCTTGATACTGACTATGCTTATGCAATCAGGTTTGCTAATAGTTCAAATTTTAATGTTATCGAAGGTTGTACTGTTGAAGTATCAAATTTCGCTAATAATTATCCTCACTACTACAGCTATATGGCTTCAGCTTGTATTGCATTTACTAGTAACTCTGATTATCTTGATGAATACGCTTATGGCAGTTCTTATGGCACAAATGGCAATGGTAATACTATATCAAATTGCGATATCAGAGGTACAAGTTATGCTTATGGTCCAACTTATGGCATTTTTGATGCTGAAGACGATTACAATTTTAATACTTTTACAAATAACAAAATTCATGATTTCTTTTGTGTTGGAGTTATGGCATTGCAAACTGATGGAGAATTAATTCAAAACAATGAAATCTGGCGTGAAAGTAAATATTACGTAGATTATAATGAGATAATAGGAATATTTCTACCTGGTGCTGATGCAAATAATCAGGAAATGAGAATTGAAAATAACAGAATCCATAATTTGCAAGGAAGTTCTGGAGGTCAGGAATTTTATTGCTATGGCATTTTGTCTTACAGTGGTAAAGGAGGAAGTTCATCAAACAACAGTTATTTTATTAATAATGCAATTTATGACAATGCTTCCAATTATAATTATGGAGCTTATTTTGATAATCCATCAAAAATCAAATTTTATAATAACACAATAGCTCTGGATAATCAGGATGGCGGTAATGTAGAAACAATGGGTTTTTATACCTATCATTATGTATCAGATAATAATGAAATAATCAATAACAACATTTCTATTACCGAGGGGGGTAATGGCTCAAAATACGGTTTGTTTATTCAAAATCCCACTAATTACAATGAACATGACAATAACTGCTGGATAAATTCTCCTAACGGAACAAATTATTATGGTTATAATAATAATTACTCTTCTACTTATGCCAATTGGGTTTCAAATGGCAGCAGCAGTGCTGACAGAAACGAAAACCCTAACTTTTACGATGAAGCTAACGGACAATTTCAGGCAATAAACTTTGCTTTAAATAATTCAGGGTATAATGTAGGGATAAATACAGATATTGATGGTACAACAAGAAATGTGAAAGAGCCTGATTTAGGTGCATTTGAAGCAATTCTTGACGTAAGTGCAACTTCAAAAAACTTTTCAAAATCACCGGTTTGTGCAGGTTATACAGAATATGTTACAATTGATGTAGAAAACAACACTGATTACGATTTTAACGGTGTAAAAGTTGCTATAAACATTAATGGTGTTATTATTACTAAAGAGTCAATTCCTGCTACAGTTTATGCGCATTCTGTTTACAATCATACTTTCAATACACCAATAATTCTTTCTCAGGCTGGAACTAATATTATCGATATTTATATTGTTTCAGATGATATCGTTTCAAATAATTCTGACACTAAATCAGTTTTTGTTAAACCTTCACCGGGTGGAAGTGTATTTACCGCTAACCTAAGTTCAAAAGGAATACTAGATTACAAAGGTATGTTTGATGTGATAACTGAAAATGAAAAAATCATTTATGATGTTACATCACCAAGAAAATATAATGATGGTGATTACTCAACTAAATGGACAGCGAGTGCTTCAATCACTACATTATTTGGAAACCCTGTAACTCCAGGCACTGTGTCATACACACATTCTCCAACCGGAGTTTTAACTGTTACTGCTCCGGCTGCTTTTGTTGACAGTATTTTACTTGTTAGTCTTTCTGTCAATGATATCTCTTCAGGTTGCGATACAGTGTTTACAAGGAAAATAAAAATTGCTCCTAAAGGCAAACCGTTTTTTGTAACACCTAATGTGTTATGTGATAAAGATGATATCAATTTCGATAATCAGTCTACAATTCATTCAGGCTCTCTGACTTATATGTGGGATTTCGGTGATTTAACTACCGACGATGCTATAAACCCGGTACATAAATTTAATGGCTCCGGTACTTATACAGTTAAACTTACCAGCACGAGCGAGCCTTATGGTTTTATTTCAGATACTACTATATCAATAGTAATAAACGAAATTCCTAAAACCAACTTTACAAGGGTTAATGCTTGCGATGGTAGTCCGGTTAAATTTATTAATAAAACTACAATTTCAGGATCTAGCCCTATTACTTATGATTGGGATTTTGGTGACGGAACTGCTCACAGTAATACATTAAATGCCTCTCACCAATATTCTGCAGTAAATGCATATAGAGCTGTTTTAAAAGCAACTTCTAATGGTTGTTTTGCAACCATTTCTAAAAATGTTTATATGTTTGCAAGACCGGTGGCAAATTTTGTAGCACCTATTTCTTCAACTTGTGAAGGTAAAGATGTAATTTTAAGTAATAGCTCTACTATTAGTCAGGGGGAAGCTGGCAGCTACTGGCAGTTTGGTGATGCTGGCTATTCTAGCAGCACAAATGGAGTTCACGCTTATAAATCAGAAGGAATTTACAATGTTAAACTTACAATGATTTCTGAATTCAATTGCACAGATTCAATTACCAAGCAAATTACAATTAAATCTGCTCCTGTTGCTGCTTTCTCTTATGACAGAGCATGTACAGTTAACTCTACTATCTTAACAAATACATCGACTTCAAAACCAGGTCAAAATCCACAATATATCTGGTCTTATGATGATGGTTCATCTCAGACAACTCCAAATACTACTCATAAATGGAGCTCAAAAGGTTTACATACAGTATCTCTGTCTGTAATGCAAGCAAATGGTTGCGAGGCTTCTGTTTCTAAAACTGTAGATGTATTGGTTCAGCCAAAAGCTAATTTCACAATCACCGATGGATGCAGTGGAGTTGAAAGTATCATTGTAAACAAAACAACTGTTGAAGAAGGAACATTGTCTAACATGTGGGAATTTGGAGATGGGGCTACAAGTAACCAGTTTGATCCAGTACACACTTATGTTACTTCAACTTCACAAACTTATAATATCAAACTTGTAAGCACAGTTGGTGGTTGTAACGATACAGCTCAAAAAGTTGTAACTATTAGCCAAGCTCCTTCATGTGGCTTTACCGTTAAACATGATTATGTAAATGGTCTTAATGCTTACACTTTTTCACCAGATAACAATACTTATTCTGAATATCATTGGCAGTTTGGTGATGGCGGTGCATCTTCTAACAACAAACCTTCTTATGTATATTCTAACGAAGGTGTTTACAGTGTGATTATGAAAGCAACCAATAATATTGGTTGTAATTGTGAGCAGACTTTCAAACTTAAAATTGATAACAATTCTTCTGTTGAAAACATCACTACAGAAAATAATATCAATTTATTCCCAAATCCAAGCACAGGTAAAGTAACAATCACAATAGATGGCAATTCAAATACCAACGAGCTGAATGTTTATAATATGCTTGGTGAACTTGTAATCACATATCCTTCCGGTAATACTGCAGGTGAAATTGACCTTTCAGGTTATGCAAACGGAGTTTATTTGATTAAAATTAAATCTAAAACATCTACAATTACCAAAAAAGTAACAATCAACAGGTAATTTTAAAATAATTATTTTAAAAGCCCGGCCAAAAATCCGGGCTTTTTTTTTACCAAGTAAATGAAAGATCGTTCATCCAGAGCTTCTGCAGTTTTAATGTTTTTTCAAGAATATCTCTCACACAGCCCTGACCTCCATTTAACGGAGAAATGTAATTTGCAACCTGTAAAATATCGACAGCAGCATCAGCAGGACAACAAGCAATACCAACCTGTTTCATTATAGGAAGATCGGGCATATCATCTCCCATATAAATAATATCAGAATCAGCAAGATTATATTTAGTTTTAAATTCGTCATAAGCAGCTTGCTTGTCCGATTGTCCGATATAGATATCCTTTACCCCAAGTACTTCAAACCTTTTGGTGATACCTGATGATTTTCCTCCGGAAATAATACAGATAGGATAACCTGCCTTTACTGCATGCTGAATTGCATAACCATCTTTAATATTGAAACTTCTAAGCATCATACCCTCTTCGGTTACAAGCACCTGTCCTGTTGTCATTACACCATCAACATCAAAAATAAATGCTTTAGCATTTATCAGTTTATCATAAATAAGATTCATCGCTAATTATTTTAGCAAACTTATGAATAATATGATGCCCTGCAAAGTATCAGAATAATTTGTAACGGATAATATAAAAAACGGGTTGTGTTTTGCTTTTCAAAAATGCATCTTTGCACCATTATGAGTTTATTAGTAATTGGTTCGGTAGCATTTGATGCGATAGAAACCCCTTTCGGGAAAACAGATAAAATAATTGGTGGCGCTGCTTCCTATATCACGCTCTCTTCTTCTTATTTTACTAAATCCATCAATCTTGTTGCTGTAGTAGGCGAAGATTTTCCTGAAGCTTACATTTCAAAACTTAAAGATCACGGAATTAATACTGAAGGTCTTCAGATTAAAAAAGGTGAAAAATCTTTTTTCTGGAGTGGTAGGTATCACAACGATATGAACAGTCGTGAAACACTAGTAACAGAACTTAATGTATTAGGCACATTTGATCCAATTATACCAGAATCATATCAGAACTGCGATTATCTGATGCTTGGAAATTTGGCTCCATCTGTTCAAAGTACTGTGATAAACAGACTAAAAAACCGTCCAAAACTAATTGTTATGGATACTATGAATTTTTGGATGGATATTGCCCTTGAAGACCTTAAACATACAATAAGCATGGTTGATGTACTGACAATTAACGATGAAGAAGCTAGGCAACTATCAGGAGAATATTCATTGGTTAAAGCTGCTCGTTCAATTATGGCGATGGGACCAAAATATCTAATTATTAAAAAAGGAGAACACGGTGCTTTATTATTTGGTGAAAATGAAATTTTCTCTGCTCCTGCCTTACCTCTGGAAGAAGTTTTTGATCCAACGGGTGCCGGTGATACTTTTGCAGGTGGATTTATTGGATACTTAGCACAGACAGGAGATATATCTTTCTCCAATATGAAAAAAGCAATTATATACGGCAGTGCAATGGCTAGCTTTTGTGTTGAAAAATTTGGTTCAGACAATCTAATAGATTTGTCTCAACAGACTATTGATTCAAGAGTTCAGCAATTCAGAAATTTAAGCAGTTTTTAATTTAAAGCAATTCCTTTACAATACTATCCACACTTAAACCTTCGGCTTCGGCCTTGTAGTTTTTAACAATTCTGTGCCTTAGTACATTTAATGCAATTGCTTTAACATCTTCAATATCCGGAGATAACTTACCCATTATTAATGCATGACATTTGGCGCCTAAAACCAGAAACTGACCTGCGCGCGGACCTGCTCCATAGCTGATATATTCATTAACTTTAGAAGTCGCTAGATTGCTGCTGGGCCTTGTTTTACCAACTAGTGTCACAGCATATTCAAGAACATTATCTGCAATAGGTGCTCTTCTTACTAATTGTTGAAATTCAATGATTTCTCTGCCTGTTACAATCCTTGAAGGAGATGAAACTATATTTCCTGTAGTGCGTTTTACAACAAGCAATTCTTCATCATAAGAAGGATAATCAAGTACTAGGTTAAACATAAACCTGTCAAGCTGTGCTTCAGGCAAGGCATAAGTGCCTTCCTGCTCTATTGGATTTTGTGTTGCTAAAACAAAAAATGGCTCTTCTAATTTATGTTGTTTTCCACCCACCGTAACATTGCGTTCTTGCATTGCTTCGAGCAATGCAGCCTGCGTTTTAGGAGGTGTCCTGTTTATTTCATCAGCCAGTACCATGTTTGCAAACAGTGGGCCACGTATAAATTTAAACTGTCTGTTATCATCAAGTATCTCAGAGCCAGTTATATCTCCGGGCATCAGATCAGGCGTAAACTGTATTCTGTTAAAACTCAAATCCAATACTTCAGATATTGTTTTAATCAGAAGCGTTTTAGCAAGCCCTGGGACACCTACAAGCAAACTGTGACCATTACAGTAAAGAGAAATCAAAACGCCATTTACAGCATCTTTTTGCCCTACTATCGTCTTAGATATTTCAATATCTATAGCTTTATTGACAGACCTGAATTTTTCAGCTAATTCTATATCGTTCATGTATTGTAGTTATGATTTGGTATTCCAGTCTTTTGCAAAATCGCAATCGAGAAATTTGGAATCAATTTTTATAAAAAGAACCTTTCGCTTTTTTTCCACCCATTTATCAATGGCTTTTTGTTTTTTCTCATCCTGCGCAAAAAGTTGAAGTTTTTGATAGTCCTGTAATGGATTCATAATATGTGGCTGAGTTTCAGATTTTAGATAAATAACCCTGTATGCTTTGCTGTTATCAGGAAGCGTGATTAATTCTATATTAGATAGTTCGCCAGGCTTTAATTCGGCAACACCATAAGCAATATCTTTATCCAGATTTTCAATTGAAAGTCTGTTTGAACCTGTTGAAGGATCAGAAAAATAGCCGCAATTCCCTTTTGTATCTTTATCTTCACTATAAAGCTTAGCTGCTTTACAGAAATAAAAATCAATTGAATCTTTATTTAGACCCTGAATTATACTGTCTAATTTCATTTTTGCTTCAAGCAGATCGCTGCTTGTAGTTTTTGGCCTTATTAGGATATGTCGTGCAATAATTCTCTCGCCTCTTTTATTTTCAACTTTAATTATATGAAATCCGAATTGTGTTTCAATAACCTTTGAAATACTGTCTTTTCCGAGTTTAAAAGCGGCTCTTTCAAATTCAGGTACCATTTCGTTTCTCCCAAACTCATCCAATAAACCTGCATTTATTTTACTTCCTGGATCTTCAGACCATAATGTTGCCAGCTTTTCAAAACTTTCTCCTCTCATTATCCTGTCACGCAATTGCTGAACCTGCTCACGTGCATATTGCCTTGCATATTCTGAAACTTTTGGTTTGACAATTATCTGGGCTACCTCCAATTCCGAACTGATAAGCGGTAAACTGTCCTTTGGTATTCTGGCGTAAAACTCTCTGACTTCACTGGGGGATATTTTAATATTTGACAGAATCTTATTCTGCATCTCTTCGATCAACATCTGATCCCTCATTTTTTCTCTGATATCTCCTTTATATTCTTCAATAGATTTTCCAAGATATTTCTCAAGTTGCTCTCTGCTACCTACCTGGCTTTCAAAAAACCTGATCTTGTTATCTATTTTGCCTTCAAGCTGTTCATTTGAAATTGGCAAGCTGTCAATTTTTGCTTGATGTAAAAGCATTTTTTTTATCAAAAGCTGCTGTAAAATTAAACATTTCAGTTTTGGATCAGCTTTAATCTCCATTTCAAGAGATGAAAATTCAATGTCACACTCTGAGCGCAATACAGGAGTATTACCTATTATAGCTACTACTTCATCAAGCACACTGCCGGTACCTTGTCCAAACAAGGCGGTGGCAGAAATTATTAAAATTAAGGTAATCGAATATTTTTTCAGCATTTAGTTCAGATAATATTTTACAAATCCGTGTTTAAGTCCTTCTTCCATCAGTTTCTCCTGATTTTGCTTAAGCAAATCAAGTTTTTTAGTATACAGCAATATTTCTCTGATTTTTCCCCTCTCAAACTCAATCGGAGACGTGCTGTTTTTAACCTTAAAATCAATTATATAAAGCATATAGAGTGTGCCATTCTCTTCAATCTGAATATATTTATTATTATTGAGAAAACGCTCTTTATCATATTCTGCGTTAAGCGGTATTTCTTTTATTATGTCGTCAAGATAAAGCCAGTTGTTATCTATAAAAAAATTATCAGCAAATTTTTCAGCATAATTCTTTAAAAGAGAATCGTTTATTGCTGAAGGGTTTTGCATGTATTTTTTAACATTTTTAATATCCGGCCTTTCTTTATTAAGCTTAACGTATCTTATCTTAACTATATTCTTTTTCAGCTCAAAAGAATTCTGATTATTTTTATAATACGTTTCAATGTCTGCTGAAGTTACATTTGTATCAAGCTTTTCTGCAACAAGTTTCTTCTGATAAGCATACAGCAGCAACGAACTCCTGTAATCTTCTATCAGTCCTGAATAATCTTTTTCCTTTTCTGAAAGCACTTTTTCTGCTTCGCTTACAACAAGTTGCTTTTCAATCCAGGAATCTACAAATGCTTTTAATGAAGCAATACTGTCTGCATTCTCCATTTTTTTTATCAGTTCAGGATTTATTTCAGACCGGTACAGATTTTTATCTCCAACAGTTGCAAGCGGCTTCTCACCCTTTTCATTTTTAGTTTTATTGCCGCAGCCTGATAGCAGGGCTATTGTCAGAATTAAAAAGATATTTGCTCGGCAAAAAGTCATTACTGAGCCACGCGTGCCTTGAAATCTGCCAGAGTTTTCTGATTAACAACTACCGGATACTTTTTCATCAGACTTTTAATCCATTCAGTTTCCAGTTTTTCCTGATAATCAGAAGCGATAGGGCCTCTTGCTTCTTCAAGTTGCTTATAACCTGCCGGAATGAATTTATAAATGGCAACTACAATATAATTAGTTGGTGCTTTAGTATCATTAAACATAATACTTTTAGAATCTTTATAATTGCCTTCAAATAACTTGTCAGCATAATCATTATCTCCTTTTTCAAACTTACCATGTTTTGCTGTTGCATTTAATGGATTTGAAGCATTTACAAGTTTCAGGATAGAATCTACAGAAAAACCTTTCTCAATATATTTACTTACCGATTCAGCAACTGCTTTATCTGAACAATTAAAAATGGTAGCATCATAACGGTCGCTCCATTTGTATTTTTCTTTATTCTGATCGTAATAATTTTTCAAACCTGTAGTGTCTTCAATACTTTTAGCCCAAACTTTCTGATTGGTCAGATTAAATAGTAAAATACCTTCTTTGTATTCCTTATAAAGACTCGCGAAAGCAGGTTTGGTTTTCTCCAGATTTTTTTCATAATAACCAAGGATGGTCTGCTCAACAAATTCTTTGTATTTATTTTTCACAACAGCTTCTACAGATTTGCTTTCTGTCTGTGTATTGTTTTGAGAGAGATAGGTTCCGAAATCAAAATATGTGTAAGGTTTTTTATCCAGGAAAAACAATGGCGTATTATCATTTTTAGCCGTTTTATAAGAATAAGTTCCTTGCAAAACATTGCTGTCAGACTGAGCGATAAAACCGGAAAGGCTGGCTGGTATTTCTTTGAATTGGTATTGCTTTTTCACTTCGTTTACAACAGCAATAGTATTTTTCTGCGATCTGGAATCTCTGCTGATTTTTGTAGAAATAGAGTTTTTCAAATCATTAAATTCACCAATTGGTTTCAATTCAATCCTTTTGATAATATGCCACCCAAATGAAGTTTTAACCGGTGCAGACACATCTCCGTTTTTGCTTAAAGCAAAAGCTGCATCCTTAAATTCCTGCGGAAGTCTGCTTGTCATTGTAAAAGGATTCATTTCACCTTTTGTCCTCACTGCAGACTGGTCATCAGAAAAACGCACTACAAGGTCTTCGAATTTTTCACCTGCCTGAATTTTTTTATAGATTTCGTCTATCTTTTTCTTAACATCCTCCTCTTCTCCCGGAAGGGGAGTAGGATTAATCTGAAGCATAATCTGCGAAGCACGCATTTCACCTTTTGCAGGTCTGCGGTCGAGAACTTTTATAATATGATACCCGTAATCAGTTCTGAAAATCGGAGATACCTGATTAACAGGAATATTGTATGCCATAGATTCGTAAGGATAAACCAACTGAAAAACAGTAAAATATCCAAGTTCTCCTTTATTATCTTTTGCAGATGGATCTTCAGAATAATTGACCGCAGCATTTGCGAAATCAATTGTACCGTCCATTATTTCTTTGCGGATATTGCTTATTTTCTTAAAAGCTGCAAGTGTGTCTGCAGGCGCATCATCAGGATTTACTAAAATAAGAATGTGTGTTGAATTAAATTCATATTTCATTCGCTCATAAGCTTCTTCAACCAATTGATCAGTTACCGCTTTATCTGTAAGATAAGGTTTTGCAAGCTGCTTGCGGTAGGTGCTCATTTCTTTGCGGTAGCTATCGGTAGTATCCATACCCATATCATAAGCATCCTGAACTTTAAGTTTGAATTTTTTATATAATTCCAGGTATTCATCTACTTTTTCAGGCGTTGGTTTGTCCTTTTGAATGTGGTTGTTTTTGAAAAGACCTTTTTCAAATTCTGAAAGTAAAACCTTGTTTTTACCATAAGTAAAAATCACCGGATCCTTTGCAGGTGGTACAGGTTTTTTAGCCTGTGAGAAAGCTGATAAAGCGGAAAAGAGCACACAGGCAATAATTACAATTTTATTCATGTCGTAAATCTGGGTTTTTTTTAAGTTTGGCAAATTTAAAGAAATTATTGGTTAATAGTTCAAAAACCTAAATGTCAAAAGGTGTTCAATCGAAATTTTACACAGTTTAAACAAATCAAAAATATTTGAAATGAAAAAATATGAGCTTATATTGCATCCGCATGAGATTTTGCTTTTTGGCCATACTTTTTATTACTTCTTTCTACTCAGCCTTTGCTCAGAAAGATACTGCCGTTGAAAAATCAGCCTCAAATGATGGCGGATACAGAATTAAAGGTATTGATCTGAGTTTTGGGAATTCATATTATGCCTTTTCAGAAAACGACATTAAAAAACTTACCTCACGAATAGTAAATGACAGAAACGATTATTACAAAATAAACAACAGGCATATATCTGGAACGGATGATAATCTTTCCCGTATTTCTGCAGGTTTTGTAATTTCACCTGTAAAATCGTCTTCGCACAAATTTTTTTACCATCCGGAAATCAGAATTGGTCTTGAATATGCCTATTCTGCACGATATAGCAATGGCTTATACAGCGATACAATAATAGATAAATCTACAGGTGAAGTTTTACAAAATTCTATAAGTTATTCATCACGCCTTCATACAGAATGTTTTTATGCTGCTTTTGTTGTCAATACAAATCCTTTTTTTAAACACTTTGCAGCTTTCGGTGGCATTGGTGGAAATGTGGGAATAACTCAGTGGAACGTAAACAGTTCTAATAGAAACGCTTTTTATACCGAAAGTTCAACTATTCCCAACCAATCTACAAAATCTTCATCTGCAATAATTCCGGTTGAAAATTTTTCTACAGCAACCGCAGCTTTTTACATACCTGCCGGCATAAAATATAATTTTAGCTGCGAGCTTAATTTCTTTTTTGAAACAAGACAGGGATTGAATATTTATTCATCAGGCTTGGAGCATAATTTTAAAGTTAACTATTGCGGCACTTTTTGTCTGGGACTTAGAATTAAGCTTATTGATGATCAGGATAAACAAGATCATAAAACAACAATATTCTGGTAATTAAATTCATAAATATATTTTTGCTGATTTGCTGGTTAAATGACCTCAAAGGTCAAGAAAATCAACCTGCTGCGCCTAAAGAATCCTTCAGGATAAGCAGTATACAAGTAAAAACTACTTTCAGCAAGCTTTCACTTTCTGAAGCTGACCATCAAAAAATACTTACTACAGGGACAGCAGAAGGCACATATAGCAATAATTTTTTGCATACTTCAGACTACCACACCAATTATCACGGTAACTTTTCAAGTATCTGGTTTGGAATAACTCTTCAAAAAAGCAATACTAAAAAATGGAGCCCGGAACTGCGTATTGGGTTAAGTATAGGAGATTTGAAAACTTATGATGCAAGTAGTAATTTTAATTATGGAAACTGGAATGATACCGGTAAACGGTATGATAAATTTTCAAGTAAAGGGAAATTTCTACTCAACAGCTTAAATTTTGATTATATCGTTTATCACGAAAATAAATTGTTTATTTCATACCTGGCAATTAATGCCAATATTGGCCAGGCTTCATGGTTCAGCCGCAGTATTCAACTTCAAAAAGATTCTGCCGGCTTTCAATCCCAAAAACTTACAATTGGCAACATTCCTGTATCTACTATTGTTTACGGTGCCGGCGCATTGGCAGGGATAAAAATCAACATTATTCCAAGAATCCAGATTTTTATTGAAGCAGGATTTGGGGTTAAATTATTCTCTAAAAAACTTGCTTACAATTGGAAACTATTTCCGGAACCTTCAATAAGTTTTGGAACTTCTTACTTATTTAATAATTAATTA
>JACMRS010000115.1 GCA_014376345.1 Bacteroidia bacterium
CCTTTGGTTAATATTTACATGAATTTGTCGCGAACTATGAAGACATTTGGAACAGCAGCAAATCCTCACTTCGGGGATGTTGAGGAAACTTCTATAATGATAACGATTGATGATATTTATCCTGATAAAAAGGAAAGACACATCAATTCGTATACCAAAAAGATCTGAAAATCAAGGGTTTAAGATTTTACTAAAGGAAACATCAATCACTTTTAAACTGAGGTTTGTGATATTTTTATGTCAGACACTTGTTTTAAAGTAAAAAATCGTACCTTTGCCCTCCGTTTTTAGTCCAAGGTAATGCACCCCCTGAGAGAGTATGATATCGAGTTTATTAAGCTTCAGCCGGGAGATCATGAGTTTAATTACACCATTGACAGTGGTTTTTTTAAGCTTTATGAGCAAAGCCAGGTAAGCGATGGTAACGTCAATGTTGACATTACATTTACCAAGGGCAGTAACGTGTTCGATTTGTTCTTTGTAATATTCGGTGAGGTAGAAGTAGAGTGCGACAGGTGTTTGGATAATTTCAGGCTGCCGGTTGAAGGAAACTTTAATCTGATGGTGAAAATAACTGAACGCGAGGCAGAAGACGAGGATGATATTATTTATCTGAGTCCGCATGAGCATAAGATCAATGTAGCGCAGTTCATTTATGACACTGTGATGCTTGCCATACCTATAAAGAAAACATGCGACATGGCCGGCAAAATATGCAACCCTGCAGCAACAGAAAAAATCACGGGCTCGATAGACGTGAGTATAGAAAACGAAGAGAGCGGAGAAGAAGATAGTAAAGAAGAGATTAACCCGGAATGGGAAAAGCAATTAAAAAACATATTTAAAAACTGATAGCAGAATATGCCACATCCAAAGCGAAAAATATCAAAAACAAGGCGCGACAAACGTAGAACGCACCACGGTTTATCAACTAAACCATTTGTTACCGATCCTTCAACAGGAGCTGTATCACAATATCACCGTGTAAACCTGGAAACAGGCATGTACCGTGGTGTTAAAGTAATGAAGGGCCGCAACGAAGAATAATCAGTTCTTCTGAATGAAGATCGGAATTGATGCAATGGGAGGCGATCATGCGCCTCTTGAAGCTGTAAAGGGATGTTTGCTTGCAAGAAAGCTATATCCAGGAATTACACCTGTTTTGTTCGGTCAAAAGGACAAGATCAAGGAAGCGTTTGCCCAATTAAATTCTGATCCTGCTGCATTTGAAATCATTCATGCGTCAGAAATGATCGATATGGGTGAGCACGCCACTAAAGCGATTGCTCATAAGAAAAATTCCAGCATAAATATCGGTTATAAATATCTTTCCGAGAAAAAAATTGACGCATTTATTGGAGCAGGTAACACAGGTGCAATGCTTGTTGGTGCCATGTTTTCGGTTAAAGCAATTGATGGTGTACAACGCCCTACAATTACTTCTGTTTTGCCAAAATTAAATGGTGAAATGGGCGTACTTGTTGATGTTGGTGCTAATGCAGACTGCAAACCGGAAGTTCTCAATCAGTTTGCAACCCTCGGATCTCTTTATGCTCAGCATGTTTATGGTATACGCAATCCCAAAGTTGCTTTATTAAGTATCGGCGAAGAAAAAGAAAAAGGCAATCTTCTGATTCAGGCGGCTTCACCAATGCTTGAAATGAATGACCGTATCAATTTTGTTGGAAATGTTGAAGGCCGCGATCTGTTTAGCGATAAGGCAGATGTAGTTGTTTGCGATGGTTATACAGGAAATATTGTCCTGAAACTTTGTGAAGCTTGGTGCTACAATCTGAAAAAACAAGGTGTTGAAAATGAATTTTTAGACAGATTTGATTTTACCCAATATGGAGGCACTCCAATTCTTGGTGTTAATGAAACTGTTATTATCGGTCACGGAATATCCAAAGAACAAACTTTTACAAATATGTTTAAAATGGCTCAGGATGTTGTGAATTCGCAACTTATCGATAAAATTAAAATGTCATTTTAATTTTTATTTTTTTCCAACAATAAATTTTATAGATTGCACCCTGATTTGACTCTAAATTCACATTTCCCACAATGAGTAAAATAACTGCTGCGATCACCGCTGTCGGAGGCTATGTGCCTGATGACAAGCTTACAAACCTAGACCTCGAAAAGCTTGTAGATACTTCTGACGAGTGGATTACCAGTCGTACAGGTATCAAAGAGCGAAGAATTCTTAAAGTTCCTGGCAAGGCAACTTCAGATATGGCGGTATTTGCCGTTAATGAACTTTTACAGAAAAGAGGTATCGGTGCTGATGAAATAGATCTTCTAATTTGCGCTACCATTACACCGGATTTAATTTTTCCTGCAACAGCAAACATTATCTGCGATAAAATAGGAGCAAAAAATGCCTGGAGCTATGATATTGCTGCAGCATGTTCAGGATTTTTATATGCACTTGAAACAGGCTCGAAATTTATTGAATCAGGCAAACACAAAAAAGTGGTTATCTGCGGATTTGATAAAATGAGCGCAATTATTGATTATACCGACCGAAACACCTGCATCATTTTTGGTGATGGTGGAGGAGCAGTTTTACTTGAACCTAATTATGAAGGTCTTGGAATAATTGATTCAATACTTAAATCTGATGGTTCCGGACGCGAATTTCTTTACCAGAAAGCAGGTGGTTCACTTAAACCACCAACCCACGAAACTATTGATGCAAGAGAACATTATGTTTATCAGGAAGGCAAAACGGTGTTCAAATTTGCAACAACTAATATGGCTGATGTTTCTACACAAATAATGAAGCGTAATAACCTTACTGCTGAAGATGTAGACTGGCTTTTGGCGCATCAGGCTAATATGAGAATTATTAATTATACTGCTGAAATGATGGGACTACCGACAGAAAAGGTTCCTATGAATATTCAGCGTTATGGCAATACCACCAGTGGCACTTTGCCCCTGTTGTTCTGGGATTTCGAAAAACAATTTAAAAAAGGCGACGACATTGTACTTGCAACCTTTGGTGGCGGGTTTACGTGGGGTAGCATATATCTTAAATGGGCAATTTAATTAGCAATTACTAACAAGAAAAAATCAAATTATGGATATTA
>JACMRS010000116.1 GCA_014376345.1 Bacteroidia bacterium
AAGTTCTTAGCGTTTTCGGCATTTTTCCCAACTTTAACCAAACCTCTGTACGAGTTATTGCTTCTGCCGGCTGAGATACCTTTGGAAATAATAGTACTGCTGGTGTTTTTACCAATATGCCACATCTTAGTTCCTGTATCGGCTTGTTGTAAATTATTGGTAACTGCAACAGAATAAAACTCACCAGTTGAGTAGTCGCCTTTTAAAATGCAACTTGGATATTTCCAGGTAATGGCAGAACCTGCTTCAACCTGTGTCCAACTGATTTTTGATCTTACGCCTGCACACAATCCTCTTTTAGTTACGAAGTTATAGATGCCGCCTTTTCCGTCTTTATCACCCGGATACCAATTCTGTATGGTAGAATATTTTATTTGAGCATCGTCAAGCGCTATAAGTTCAACTACCGCTGCATGCAATTGATTTTCATCTCTCACAGGGGCGGTGCATCCTTCGAGATAGCTAACATAACTGCCTGCTTCGGCTACAATTAGTGGTCTTTCAAACTGCCCTGAACCCTCAGCAGTTATTCGGAAATACGTTGACAATTCCATCGGACACCTAACGCCTTTAGGAATGTAACAAAACGAACCATCAGTAAACACAGCCGAATTAAGTGCAGCATAAAAATTATCAGTGGAAGGAACAACCATCCCCATATATTTTTTTATTAATTCAGGATGTTCTTTTACCGCATCTCCAAACGAACAAAAGATGATTCCTGATTTGGATAACTCTTCTTTGAAAGTCGTTATCACAGATACGCTGTCAATTACAATATCAATGGCAACACCTGTTAATCGTTTTTGTTCTCCTATTGAAATACCTAACTTCTCGAACGTTTTTAATAGTTCAGGATCTGCTTCATCTAAGCTGTTAAGTATCTTTTTCTGTTTTGGAGCAGCGTAATAAATGATGTCCTGATAATTTACCGGTGGATAGTTTACATTCGGCCATTTAGGTTCAGTCATTTCCCCCCAATGCTTAAAGGCTTTTAAACGCCAGTCAAGTAACCATTGAGGTTCATCCTTTTTAGAAGATATTAATCGAATAATATCTTCATTTAAACCTTTTGGGATAATTTCAGTATCTATATTACTGGTAAACCCATATTTGTAATCACTCTTGGTGTAATCTTCAAGAGTTTCTGTGTAGGCTTCTTTACTCATGATTTTTCGGGTGTTAAATTCAAAATTCCGGGACAAAGATATATTAATTTATTCATTCAATACTAAAAAGTATATATTAATTTATACAAAAAAGTAAAATATCATAAAGTAGTTCAAAAATTTACATTTTATTCATGGTGCTTTGTTTATTTGCCATTTTTGGGTCGCTGTAGCAACGCAAAATCAATGTTACAAACCATCACTCTTCAACTTAAAATCTATCTTCATTATAAAATTATTCATTGTTAAAATTAAACATTTGAGCATAATTGTATAACATTAAGATATTTTCTTGATTTTACATTTGTAAAGTTAGATTTAATTCACTTAATAAATTTAAAGATTATGAACAATCACACAGTTAAGAAGGAAGTAAAAATAAAAGGTACTCCTTATCAGGTTTGGGAAGCATTGGTTAATCCTCAATTAACAAAACAATATTTTTTTAATTGTGAAGTAATCTCTGATTGGAAACCGGGAAGCGATATTACTTTTATAAGAAAATTTCTTTGGATGAAATATGAACTTAAGGGCACTGTAGTTGATATTCATCCCGGTAAATTATTAAAATATACTCTTAAGAATACCGGCAAAGAAGGATCACAATCTGAATCAATAGTAACTGATACCATTACATTTGCCAACGGCATGACCAAATTAACAATTGAAGATAATGTTGGCAACACAGAAGGTGCTGAAAAACGCTTTAATAAAAGCGAAAAAGGTTGGGATAAAGTTTTAGGAGGATTAAAAGAATTAATTGAAAATAAAAATATGTTTTGATTACATTCTGCTAGTCTAATAATTCTACTAAAATAAAATTGACACTGACTGTTAAAATAACCTTTAAACAATACCTGAGACTCATGTTTGACTTGGCATACAGAAAGCCAATCATGATATTTCTTCTGACTTTCGACCTTGCCATTCTGATATGGATTGTCGGTTGGAAACATCTTAATTTTCCTGAGCCGCATTATCCTCAATACATGAGTGCAACATTAATTTCTATTGTTCAACCACTGGTAATATTTCTTGCTATCAGAGCAAATTACCACAGCAGCACCCGACTTAATGAATCGGTGGAAGTAGCAATTACCAAAGACAATCTCAATATCAGAGCCCGTACTTTTAAATCGGAATTTACCTGGGACCATACTTTTAAAATTAAAGAAATAAGACATTGGGTGCTTATATATCAAAACACATTTGCAGCAACAGCAATTCCAAAAAAAGCTTTTCATGGTGATGAATTGAAAAATTTCAGAGAACTTGCAAGAATGCTTCCGGGTGTTGATCTGGATCTTAATAAAAGATAAAATTAAATGAATGATGTTGTGTTGTTTTCTGAAAAACAGACTTTTCTTAACCGATGGACGTGGTTATTATTTATTCTTGTAAATGCTTTTTTCATTTACGGCCTGATTAAGCAGATTGCATTTGACATTCCTTTTGGAGATAAGCCTGCCAGTAATGGTGGCTTAATTGCAATTACAGTTTTCGTTTTAATGATTACTTCTTTATTTACTATTTTCAGTGTAAAAACTGAAATGAAATCTGATGGAATTTATGTTATGTTTTATCCATTTCACGTTAAATTCAAACAATATAAATAGGAAAATATTACCTCAGTGTCTGTTATTAAATACCGACCAATAAAAGACTTTGGTGGCTGGGGACTGAAATGGGGAAAAAACACTGAGTTAATAAGTATTAAGGGAACTAACGGAATTGAAATTATACTGAACAACGCTTCAAAAGTGATGATTGGCACAAGTAAACCTGACGAAGCAAAAGAAGCTGTTAAATTATTTTTATCAGAAAAAAACATTCCTGAAACGCTTTAAATTAAAAGGATAAGAGAAGTTCTATAACTCTTTTTTTCAAATACTAAATCTAAATTATCTTATTGTTTCTTTTTGTATTGAGGTCAATAACCTATATTTACAAACATTAAGATTATGACAATAGAAGATTTACAGAAAATTTGCAGTAAACTAAAAGGAGTTAAAGAAGATATTAAATGGGACGACCATCTTTGTTTCAATGTAGGTGATAAAATATTTCTTATTACAGCTCCTGATGCAATTCCGGTTACTGCAACTTTTAAAGTGGGTGATGAAGATTTTGAAGAAATCACTTCAAAAGAAGGTTTCAGTCCGGCAAAATATCTTTCGCGTTATAAATGGGTTTTTGTAGATGACATTAACAGGATAAGTAAAAAAGACTGGGAGCGCTTTATAAAACAATCTTATGATTTGGTATTTGAAAGACTTCCTGTGAAAATTAAAAAGTTCCTCGGTCTTTGAAATATGTGTTCAGATAAATTACTTTTGCAACATTAATTTTAAACCTATGAAATTTAACCGAATAATGCAAGGAGACGGGCGACCGGTTTTAATGCTTCACGACCTTGGCGGATCGTGGCGGACTTTAGAAAAGGTCAGAGATCTGGTGGCATCAAACAGAGAAGTTATAGTGATTGACATTCCCGGCTTTGGTAGTACTCCAAAATTAAAAGGTGAAGTTACTATTAGCAGGCTTGCAGATGAAATTATTGAATATATTAAAGAAAACAACCTCGTTGGAGCTGATGCTTTTGGTATTTCTTTAGGTGGAAATATCATACTTGAGATTTTAAGAAGGGGTAATATTTTTGGTAAAGTTGTAGTGGCATCTCCAATCGGATTTGCTGAAGGAAAAGAAAAACGTAAATTTTATTTTCCGCTGATTACTTTAATATGTATAGTCAGAATATGTAAATATTACCTTCCAAGATTAGCAGGAAAACCTGAAAAGAAAAGATTTCTGATAAAATCGCTTTCTTACTTTCCAACTGAAATATATAATATTATAGTTTTGAGTTATTTTTTTGATTTACTGATGTCAAAATCTTATAGTAAAGTTTTGTGGCAGATGTCTTATGGAGAACAGCAGGCAGGTATTGCAAAAGGAACCATTGAGGATAAACTATTAATTATTTGGGGAAGAAAAGATAAGCTTATCAAACAAAACCAGATTGACAGAATTCATGAAAATTTCCCGGATGCAAAACTTGAAATAATAGAAGATAGCGGACATTACATTCACTGGGACCAGCCTAAAGAACTGGTCAAATCAATAAAGAATTTTTTAACAAATGATGAAGACACACCTGACATTGTCTATCCCGATAAAATAATCATAAAAATATAATGAGCACACCTAAATTTATTACAGGAGAAATTCAAATCAAAGCACCTGCTACATCAGTATGGAATGCGTTGGTAAACCCTGAAGAAACAAAAAAATACATGTTTGGCTGCGAAACAGTAAGCGACTGGAAGGTTGGCAGCGATTTACTCTGGAGAGGCACTCACGAAGGTAATGAAATGGTTTTTGTTTCAGGTAAAATTAAAAGTATAGAACCTGAAAAACATCTTGCTTACACAACCTTTGATCCCCATTCTGAAATGGCAGACATTCCAGAGAATTATCTGACTGTAACTTACGACATTACAGAATCAGGCGGAATCAGCACTTTAAAAATAACTCAGGGCGATTATTCACAAACCGGTGAAGGAGAAAAGCGTTACAATGAGTCTCTTGAAGGAGGTGGCTGGAATGGAATTCTTGAAATGATTAAAAACCAGATTGAACAAGTTTGAGTTTAATTACATTTAAAGTAATCGTTTAGAAACCTGAGCCGGATATATTATCCGGCTTTTTTATTGCCATTTTATGAGTATACAATTGATAACCAAATAAATATAATTTATAAATAAAACCAAATCTTGAAATATACCGTAACTGACCACGAACGCTTTATAAATATAAAATTTTAAAACAAACTA
Organism: Bacteroidia bacterium; assembly: GCA_014376345.1. Taxonomy (GTDB): domain Bacteria; phylum Bacteroidota; class Bacteroidia; order NS11-12g; family UBA955; genus JACMRS01. Next base: position 5,003 of record JACMRS010000116.1, read on the forward strand.
AAATGAAAAACACAGAATTAAAAACAGATGACAGCATCTTGAAAAAACCAATCGGAAGAGCCGGTTTTTTGAAGTACTCTGCTGTAGCTATCGCAGGCGCCGGATTGATGCTTGCAGGTTGCAAAAAGGATGATGACAACAATAATAATAACAATGGTGGTTCAGGATCTGTTGATTTAGGCTCTGATGACATTGGCGTTCTTAACTATGCTTATGCTCTTGAGCAATTAGAAGCAGCGTTTTACATTGCAGTTATTGCGAACAAATTTGACGGTATGACAATTGAAGAAACAGCAATTCTTACCGACATAAAAGCGCATGAAATTGTGCACAGAGATTTTCTTAAAGCTGCTTTAGGAACTAAAGCAATTAAAGATCTTACTCCGGATTTTTCAACAATTGATTTTAAAAGCCGTGCCAGTGTATTAGGAACTGCTAAAGCTTTTGAAGATTTAGGTGTTTCTGCTTATAATGGTGCAGGTAAATTAATTAAAGATGATGGTTATTTACTTATTGCAGGTAAAATTGTATCTGTTGAAGCAAGACATGCATCAGCAATTCGCGATTTATTGAATCCAAATTCAAAAGATTTCGCTGGTGATGATGTTGTTATCGGTCTTGGACTGGATATTAGCAGAGCGCCTTCTGAAGTTCTTGCAATAGCAGGTAAATACATTAAGGATTCAATCGACGCAAGCCACCTTCCAACAAGTTAATTATTAAACATTTAAACTAACACAATCATGAACATATTAGGTATAATCAATAGACTAGGCGATGTCAAAATAGACAACGAACAAAGTCAGACCAGAAGAGAATCACTCTTCAATTTTGCAAATTTTGCAAAATTAGCAGTACCGGCAGCGGTATTAACTTCACTTCCTGCATTCGGAAGTACAAGCAGCACTAAAAGAGCAGCAGCAATTACAGACGTTTTAAATTTTGCTTTAAAACTTGAATATCTTGAATCAGAATTTTACACAATGGGTGTTGCACAGTCATCACTTATTCCAATGACTGATAAAGCAATTTTCGAGCAGATTAAAAAACATGAAGTAGACCACGTTACACTTCTTAAAAACACAATCTCAGCTTTAGGTGGCACAGCAGTAAGTAAGCCAACATTTGATTTTACTGCAGGTGGTAAATTTAATCCTTTCGTCGTATATGCAGATTTTCTTGCACTTGCTCAGGCATTTGAAGACACTGGAGTTCGTGCTTATAAAGGACAAGCAGCCAATCTTAAAGACAACAATGATGTATTGACAGCAGCACTTAGCATTCACTCAGTTGAAGCAAGACATGCATCGATGGTGAGACGTCTTAGAAATAAGAATGGTCTTGACGGTACTGCCAAAGGTTGGATTACAGGAAGTAGCAGAGGAACACTTCCGGCAGAAACACAAGCTGTTTATGCAGGTGCAACTTCAGAAGACAACACCATGCAAGGCGGAGTTAACGTTGCAACAATTACAACTCAAAATACAATTGCAATTCAGGAAGCTTTTGATGAGCCTCTTACAGAATCAGAAACTCTTGCAATCGCAAGTTTGTTTATAGTATAATTATATTTTTATTTACGTTTGAAAAACGAGCCCATGAAAATGGACTCGTTTTTTTATTTTATAATTTATTTCTATGTGCAAAAACCAATTCGCCAGATTATATCGAGAGGTTTATAATCATTCGAAATGTAAATTAAAATTAAGAAACTCTATTAAAATATGAACCGGAAACCCTCAGAGGGTTTTAATTTCAAAGCAATAAATCAACTTTTACCCCAACCCTTCCAGCTCAACCTGGTTTCTTAGAATATCTTCCATGGTCTCTCTTTGTCTTATCAAATGAGCCTTGCCTTTATAAACTAACACCTCAGCGGGTCTGAACCTGGAA
>JACMRS010000117.1 GCA_014376345.1 Bacteroidia bacterium
ACTTGTACAATACATCATTTACAACGATGGTACAAGTTTACTTACCGATCAAGTGCTTGGATTGCATCGGTTTTTTATGTCTCAATAATATTTTATTCCTCCACATATCATCATCCTGAATTTAATTTCAGTGACGGATTGCAGGTATATTTTAATTTATTGAATGACCTAAAGTTTTCAATAAATCAACTTATAAAACCCCTCCACAACTTATAAACGCCAGATACGCCATTAACCCTGAACCGTATTCCAGCGCATCCTCATCAATATCAAAAGTGTCTGTATGTACAGAGCTAATTATCCCTTTTCCTTCATTGCGAGTGCCTAATCTGTAAAAACAACTCGGTACTTTCTGACTGTAAAAAGAAAAGTCTTCAGCAGCCATCCACATATCCAGCTTTTCTACTTTTTCTTCTCCCATATACTTTTTAGCTGCTGATGTTAATTTTGAAGTCAGTGCAACATCATTCTTAAGAAAAGGATAACCCCTCTCAATCACAAAATCTATTTCAGCACCAAAACCTTCTGCAATATGTTCGGCAAGTTTTTTCATTTTCTCATGTGCTTTTTCTCTCCAGCTTTCATCAAGTGTGCGGAAAGTACCTTCAAGTTTTACTTCTGAAGGAATAATATTTGTTGCACCCCCTGTGCTGTTAATTTTACCGAAAGTGAGCACTGTAGGAACTATCGGTGAGGCCATCCTGCTCACCAACTGTTGCAGGGCCACAATAATCTGTGCTGTAATTGCAACCGGATCTACTGTGAGATGTGGCATTGCGCCGTGTCCGCCTTTCCCCTTTACTGTAACGTACAATTCATCAGTACTTGCCATATACAAACCTTCTCTGAAACCAACCTTGCCGGTTTCAATTAACGGCATTACATGCTGTCCGATCATCAGGTCTACTTTAGGATTCTCAAGAATGCCTTCTTTAATAAGAATACTTGCTCCACCCGGAAGTTTTTCTTCCCCGGGCTGAAAAATTAGTTTAACTTTCCCTTTAAGTTTGCTTTTAATTTTAACCAGAATTGCAGCAGCTCCAAGTAATGAAGCGCTGTGAACATCATGACCGCAAGCATGCATTACACCTTTGTTTTTGGAAATATACTCCTTTGAATTATTTTCTGTTATTGGAAGGGCATCAAGATCTGCTCTTAACCCAACAACAGGACCGTCTCCGGCTTCTCCTTCAATTATAGCCCACACACCGGTAATCCCAATTCTGTTTGTTTTTAAACCTAATAATTGAAGTTCATTTTCAATATATGCTGCCGTATTATGTTCTGCAAAAGAAAGCTCAGGGTTGCTATGAATCTCTCTTCTGTGAGCCAGAGTACCATCAAAACCTTGTTTTGCAAGTGTTCTTATTTCTGATTCTATATCGCTGTAACTTGTCATAAGTCGATTAATTCTATTATTATTGATAAAAATTCCTCAAATTTGCACTAAATATAATTAATTGTGAGCAAGCATTCCCTAATTTTTCTATTTCTATTTTCAGCTGCACTCATTTTTTTTGGTTCGTGCGACAAGCAAAAGACTGAAGCAGTGCACCTTGACGGGTCTACAAAAGACTATTTTCAGGCACTCGACGGGTCCCAATGGATTTATGCCCTTGTTACTGATTCATCAGTTACTCAGACATATAATTCTCAAGGATATATTAACAAACAAGCCAATGCTGATCTTGAAAATAACGAAATCATGTATTATGATATGGTTGGAACTAATATTCCTCAACTGACAATCAGATGCGAAGCAAATAATGTGTTGTTGCGCGACCGTATAGCTTTGATAACAAAAAATGACAGCATTTATGTTGGTCCCATTGTTTATAATCTTACAAGTACTTTTTCTTCAATCACAAACGACACAATTACCCAAATGCCAACAATGACTTTTGGTAACAGAACGTTTAAAGATGTGGTTAAAGTTGCTCTTTATAAGCGCGGAGTTTATGATGCAATTTATTATGCTCGCGGACTTGGGCTTGTAAGAAAAGATCATAATGACGGACGTGTGTTTGTGCTTCATAAATACAATATTATAAAATAAACTTACAGAACCGTGATTACCCGCCAGAGCGTAGACCAGGTATTAAGCACGGCTGTAATTGAAGAAGTTGTTGGTGATTTTGTGACGCTTAAGAAAAGAGGTGTCAATATGATTGGCAACTGTCCTTTTCATGACGAAAAAACACCCTCTTTTATTGTTTCTCCGACTAAAGGAATATTTAAATGTTTCGGTTGCGGGAAAGCAGGAAATTCTGTTGAATTTATTAAGGAACATGAAGAATTAAATTTCCCTGATGCCATCCGGTATCTTGCGCAGAAATACAGTATTGTACTTGAAGAAGACAATACTATCAGTCGCGATGAAATGGACGAGGCTGCCAAACAGCGAGAGAGTATTCTGATAGTTCTTGAGTATGCTAAAACTTATTTCAGAGAACTTCTTGAAGATGATTCTGATGGAAAAATAATCGGTAAAGGTTATTTTAAAGAACGTGGTTTTACTGAGCAAACTATTAAAACTTTTGAGCTTGGTTACGCACGCAAAAGTTGGGATGCATTTGCCACCGATGCAATGAGCAAAGGCTATAATCCTGCTTATATGGAGGCTGCAGGACTGATAAAAAAGCGTGACGGGCAGGAGAGCTGGTTTGATATGTTCCGCGATCGGGTAATATTTCCTATTCATGGTATTAATGGTAAAGTAATAGCTTTTGCAGGGAGGCAATTGCAGAAAGATGATAAAGGTCCGAAGTATTTAAATTCTCCGGAAACAGAAGTTTATCATAAGTCGGATATTCTTTATGGCATGTACTTTGCCAAAAAAGAAATGAAGAAACAAAACAACTGTTATCTTGTAGAAGGTTATACAGATGTGATTACCTTATTTCAGGGTGGTGTAGAAAATGTGGTAGCTTCCTCGGGTACATCTTTAACAGATGGTCAGATTAAATTGATCAGGCGTTTCAGTGAGAATGTAACAGTGCTTTATGATGGTGATTATGCAGGTTTGAAAGCTTCTTTAAGGGGAACAGACATGCTTTTGGAAAGAGGTTTGA
>JACMRS010000118.1 GCA_014376345.1 Bacteroidia bacterium
CGGATCTTTAAGTTATTCGGTCAAAAAGCTGAAGGTGATTGCCGGTGGAGGCTGGAATGTTTACAGGGGAAGGCATTTTGGAAAAGTTATCTGGGCAGAATTTGCAGATAATCTTCCTTATGATTACAGATATTATTTGAGTCATTCATATAAAAGAGATGCTAACGCTTATATAAAAGGAGAGTTTACTGCTTCTAAAAAATTAAATATTTTTGGAGACGTTCAGATTCGCAGTGTTAAATATTCAGGAAATGCCACAGATCAGGATAATGTTATTATAGATTTTGGAAAAACTTATTTGTTTTTTAACCCGAAAGGGGGAGTGTCTTATTCTGTAAATTCTAAAAATATTCTTTATGGGTCATTAAGTATTGCGAACAGAGAACCGGTAAGAGGTGATTTTGTAGACAATAAACTTTCAAGTTTACCAAAGCCCGAGCATCTTACTGATATTGAAATCGGGTATAAATTCAGAGGCAGAGCAATGTTTTTTAATGCCAATGCTTATTTAATGAGTTACAAAGACCAGTTGGTTGTAACAGGGGAGTTGAATGATGTTGGAAGTAGTATCAGGAGAAATGTCAACAAGAGTTACAGGGCAGGAATTGAATTTATTGCTTCAGCCGAGATATTAAAAAATTTAAGGTGGGATGGAAATCTGACTTTCAGTGACAATCGGATTAAACAGTTTGACGAGGTATTATTTAATTATGACAGTGGTAGGTCAGAAATCAATATTTATAAAAATGTTCAGATTGCTTTTTCTCCGGGTGTAATAGCTTATTCTGGATTTACTTATAGTGTAAGAAGTTTTGGTATTACCTTCATGAGCAAATATGTAGGCAGGCAATATTTGGATAATACAGGACATGAGAGCAGAAGTCTGCCTTCTTATTTTGTAAATGATGTCAGACTGGATTACACTCCGAAAATTTTCGGAATTAAAAAACTGAAGGCCACTTTATTAGTCAACAACGTGTTTAGCACACTTTATAGTTCTAACGGATATACTTACAGCTATATTTATGGAAAGACAATTACTGAGAATTTCTATTATCCTCAGGCAAAAATAAACTTCTTAGCTGCATTGTCTTTAAGTTTTTAGAATTTTTTACGTATTTTAAATACGTTAGTCGATGATTTTGAACTCTATTTTAAAGGAATAAATGATTTTTGTCATATCTGATGATTATCAACAATATAATATCATAATTATTTATTATAATTAAAGGATTTCAATAGCTTATCCCCTTATAGTTAACAGTTGAATTAACATTTGGTGTTAATAATTGTGTTGAGCTTATTAACTGTTTGATTTTCAGTGAAGAATGAATATATTCTCACTTTCGTTTATCGACAACTAGTTTTTTGTTTAAACTTTAAAGATTTTTGATTCATTTATAATTATTTGTTATTGAATTTATTGTCAATCTTAAATACGCCTTGTATTATATAATTTCATATATTTTTTACGAATTATCACTATCCTGTTTTTTTTATTAGTATAAGTATTCAATTGTCAACAGAATGAGTGCTTTATATTATCTTAATATTATGTAATTTAACAAAAAATGAAAAGATTAAACAAAAACATAAACATAGGTATTTGACGATAGTTTAGTTTTTGGATAATATGGATAAATGAATTCATGATTTAGGCGTTTAGATAACCCAATAATTTAGCTTTGGGAGTGGCTTCCCGGTATATATTTACTGGTGTTAACTCTATAACATTCACCCAAAAATTTGGTACGGCTGATGATTGCCTTGCCTATTTGGCTGCTGTCAAATGGGAAGAGGGCTATACTTGCAGAAAGTGTCGCTGTGAGAAGTATATCAAAGGTTCGAAGCCTCATAACAGGCGCTGTTTGCGCTGCAAATATGATGAAAGTCCAACAGCAGCTACCTCATTCGACAAACTCAAATTCCCTATTCTGGTTGCTTTTCACATTGCATTCAGTATTTCCACGAGAAAAAAGGGAATGTCATCTATCGAGCTGAGCGAAGAGTTTGGATTGAGACAGAAAACCTGCTGGGAATTCAGAAGAAAACTGCAGAGTGTAATGGGGATCAGGGAGCATGAAAAGCTTTCAGGGGTTATTCATACAGGCACTTCAACATTGGGAAAGGGTGATGATTCACCAGATGTTGATGGGCCTGCAGAAATATCCCTGGCAATTGAAAATGTACCCAATGGTAAGGTGCATGCATCTATTTCAGGAGGATCACCAATAGATATGGCTTTGTTCTTAAGTAACTATATAAACCATACTGAGTCTACTATATATGCTAATAACTGGAAAGGGTTTGCTCCGGAAAAGAAAGCTTTCAAAGAGTTAGATCACGTATCCCTTTTGCCGACTAAAGATAAGAAACATACTTTAATGCATATCCACATAAAGAATTTAAAGAACTGGCTTTATGGAATACACCACCATTTCAGTAAAGAACATCTTCAGGGGTATCTGAATGAATACCATTTTAGACACAATGCAAAGTCAGAAATGGACATTGTATTCGACAAACTGATCGTCAGGTTAGTTAAATGAAAATTATTTTTAGGTTAAAATAAGGGCAAAGTAGGGATAACTAAACGCCTAAAGTTCAATAAACACTAAGATTTGAGTGTAATATTTCCACATATGTTGGTTTTTGTTATAGTTAAATAAATTAAACAAAAAGTTTGGTAAATTCAATTTTAGGTTTACATTTGAACCATATAATTGTTAATAATTATGAAATATATGTTTATAAGTCTGAAAAATACTGCAAGTTTTGACTTAAAACCAGGACAGAAATTTAAAATGTTGATAGCTTTAACATTACTTATCTTTTCCGGTGTATTTGTGGAGATTAACGCTTGTAATGTTAAACCGTCATTTTCCTACTCTCTTTTTAGTAATTGTGGTACACCATCAGGAGTTACTTTAAAGAATACCAGCAAAGGTTCTTTTGCGCCTAAAGCAAAATATTTCTGGAAAATTAATAACATTGCCGTTGATACAACAATCGGACTTGATTCTATCAGAACACTACTTAAAGGTGCCGGTACTTATTATGTAAAACTGTTTTCTAGAGATTCTACAGGCTGTCTCGATTCAACTTCTGCAACCACAATTACCGTTACTACTAAAGCTTCAAAAATTCAGGATCAGAATGGTGCTTACTCTTATGCGCCTGTTTTTATGAATTGCCTTCAATATGGTACTGACCCTGATACATTTAGAATTAAAGTAATCCCTCAGGATACACTTAAAAAATTGGTAATAATCTGGGGTGACGGAACTGTTGATACTTCCACCAAAACTTTAAAATCCGGTCAGGCTGTTTCCCACTTGTATAATAAACTAGGAACATTTACCTATAAAATTGTTACAACTAACGGCTCTTGCCGCGATACAGTTTATGGTACACTTTATAACCAGCGTGTTCCTAGTGCAGGTATAATAGGACCACCAACCGGTTCCAACCGTGGTTGTGTTCCACATATAATCAGAGTAATCAATAACTCTTTCAATATCACAGATAATACCATGTTTACATGGGAATTTGGTGATGGAAAAACTTATGAAAGTGGTGGTGGATCTGCAAAAGATACTATCTATCATAAATATACTACAGGTGTATGCGGTGCTACACTTAAAATTACTGCAAGAAATGTTTGTGGTTCATCATTTACTACCTGGAATCCGGTTGATATCTCTGATAGAGATATTGCAAAAGTATCTTACGACATCTCTTGTGATCCTAAACTGCCTTATGTTTTTCATAACCTGAGCATCGATAGATACTGCCTTGTTCCTGATATCAAACAGTATTTCTGGGATTTCGGTGATGGTACAACTATTGGCTGGACTAACAGCAAAGCTGATGTAACTCATGTTTTCAAAGGCGAAGGTGATTTTTTTGTTAAACTTATCGCCAGAAACAGTTGTGGCGATGATACAACTATCATTCCTGTGAAAGTTACTTACCTTCCTCGTGTTGGTTTTGTTTACAATTCTAATTATGGCTGTAAACCATTGACAGTTAATGTTGCTGATACTTCTAAAGGAAGAGGTATTACCCGCTTATGGACTGTTACTGATAAATCCGGTACTGTAACTTTTACTGATTCTTCTAAAACTCTTGTGTTTTCTAATCCCGGTAAATACAGTATCAAACTTACCGTAACAAATATCTGCGGTACTGTAAGCAAAACCATTCCGGTATATATTAAAGATTATTCTAAAGCTGCCATGGGTATTATCACAAGTGGTTGCGCTCCTTTAAAAGTTACATTTAAAAATAACAGTACTTCAGATTATAACACAGCTAAATATTTTTGGGATTTTGGTGATGGAACAAACTCTACGGTTAAAAATCCAGCAAATAAAATTTATACTATACCAGGTACATATACCGTAAAAGTTGCTGTTACCGATAGCTGTGGTTCTGATACTGCAAAACAAACCATTCAGGTTTATGGTTTGCCGGTTGCTGCTTTTACAGGCGATACAGTTAAATGTACTTTCGATTCTTTAACATTTAATAATCTTTCTTCTAATGCAGCAAACTATATCTGGAGATTTGGTGACCTCTCTTCAGATCTTGTGAAAAATGACCTAACCGATACTAAATATGAATATTCTAAAACCGGAACATTTACTGTCCGTTTAATTGCATCTTCAGGCAGCGGTTGTGCTGATACCTCGACAATGAAGGTTAAAATACAGCCTGGTGCTAAAGCGGTTTTTACAACCAATAAAGAATATGCCTGCGCTCCAACTACTTTTAAATTTACAAATCAGTCTTTTTATGCAAATGAATACTTCTGGTATGTTAACGGCACTCTGGCATCTAAATCACTAAACTTATCTGATACTTTCCTGAAATTTGATTCTACTGTGCTTTCAGTAAAACTAAAAGTAACAAACACAAGCGGTTGTCAGAATGATTCAGTAACTCATCTTGTTTTTACTCCAAAAAACCCTAAAGCTATTATTACAAACAATGATGAAAAAGGCTGCGGTCCACTTTCAGTTACATTTGATAATGCTTCAACTAATGCTACAAAATATAGCTGGACATTAGGTAACGGTCTGTC
>JACMRS010000119.1 GCA_014376345.1 Bacteroidia bacterium
AACTACCTGCTCTTCCTCCTGCTTTGTAAAGAATTTTTTCCTGAATAAAAACACGCTTTTTATTTGTTTTGGTTAAATTTAAGTTCAGGTGCTTTATCAGAACCTGCTGCCGCTGCAAACTCTTCTTTCGCGCCCATTCCAAACATACCTGCCAGTATATTGGTAGGAAATGTACGTGCTGATTTATTGTAAGAAGCTACCGTGGTATTATAATCAGATCTTGAAGTAGCAATTCTGTTTTCAGTACCTGTTATTTCATCCTGAAGTTTCATATAACCTTCAGTAGACCTGATAGTAGGATAAGCCTCAACAGCAATTCTGATAGACATTGCAGAAGACTGAATTCTCTGAGAAGCTGCATCAAGTTGTGCCGGAGTTGTAGCACCTGCAATCTGTTGCTTGGCATCTGTAATACCTGCACGTGCATTAGTTACAGCAGTTAAGATATCTTTCTCATTGGTTGCAGCTGCTTCTACTGTAGATAAAAGGTTTCCAAACAAATCTGCTCTTCTCTGATACTGAACCTGAACGTCGCTCCACGCTTTTTTCACATCCACATCTTTCTGAACCAATCCGTTGTAACCGCCACAACCCCACATCAGCAATACTACAAGTATGCCAATAACTATTAATAATCCTTTTCCTTTCATGTTTTTTATTTTTATTTAGATTGTAAAATCGAGTTCAAATATAGTTTTAAATTTAGATCTAAGATCATTTTTTACGTCAGAAATATCTATTTCACGGCCAAGTTCCTTTTTCATACTTGTTACAGATTTTCCAATAATGCCGCAAGGAACAATATAATCAAAATAAGAAAGATCCGTATTCACATTTAATGCCAGTCCATGCATTGTTACATACCTCGAACATTTAATACCGATAGCTGCAATTTTCCTTTCTTCATCAGTGTCTTTTCCAACCCAGATACCTATTCTGCCTTCAATTCTTTCACCTTCAATATCATAATTTGCAAGAGTTTGAATAATGCATTCCTCAACTTTCCAGACATATTCTTTAACACCCAGATTCATTTGCTGAAGATCAAATATTGGATAAGCAATAAGTTGTCCCGGTCCGTGGTAAGTAATGTCTCCACCGCGTTGTGTTTCATAAACCTCAGCACCTATTTTATCAAGAAAGGCAGGATTGGCTAGCAGATTATCAGGCACACCGTTTTTTCCTAAAGTGTAAACATGGTTGTGTTCGCAGAAAATGAGGTGATTATCGGGTATCAGGCCATTCTGTTTATCCTGAAGCTTTTCATTAAAAAGACTGTTTTGCAAATCGCTGGCGGGACCATATTGTAAATGCCCCATATCCATATAAAAAGCTTTTGTCATTGCCGCAAAGTTATGGTATTTAATTGATCGGTATATTTGCAGAATGGCAAGGCATAACGACACCGGAAAAAATGGCGAAACTGCTGCCGCAATTTACCTGCAAAAAAAAGGCTATACTATACTGGAACTTGGTTACAGAGCAGGCCGGGCTGAAATTGATATTATTGCAAAAATCGGCAATGACATTGTATTTGTTGAAGTAAAAACAAGAAGTACAGTTTTTTTCGGATTACCTGAAGAATTTGTAACAAAAACAAAGCAAAAACTAATTCAAAAAGCGGCTGATGCGTATTTATTAAAAAATAATATTGTTGAAGAAAGCGCGAGGTTTGATATTATTTCGGTGCTGAAAGGTGAAATTGAAGATGAAATTTACCACATGGAGGATGCTTTCTGGCCCGACAGTCTGGAATTATAGTAAAATAAAAAGCCCCGCAGCGATAACGTTGCAGGGCAAATATATTCAGAGGAAATTAAGCCTGATCCTCAA
>JACMRS010000120.1 GCA_014376345.1 Bacteroidia bacterium
TCTTCCTCCTGAAGCAGTAAATATCGAGAAAAAACTCAGAGCAATCGGTTTAGGTGCTGAAGTAGATAAGGTTATTGTTACTATGAATGAAGGTGCAGAAAGTGCCGTAGCAGAAGCAAAACCTATATTTGTTAATGCGATTACCCAAATGTCTTTTCAAGATGCTATGGGCATTCTTACCGGTGGAAAAGGTTCTGCCACTAATTATTTAAGAAATTCTACCACTACTGCTCTAATAGAAGCTTTTAAACCAAAGGTACAGGTAGCACTGGATAAAGTAGGATTTACAAAAAACTGGAGCGATCTGGTAAATACTTACAATAAAATACCCACAGTTCAAAAACTAAACCCTGATCTTAACGGATATATTACCGGTCAGGCTGTTACAGCTTTATTTCAACAAGTTGAAATAGAAGAAAACAATATCAGAGACAATCCGGCTGCAAGAGGAACTGCTTTATTGAAAAAAGTGTTTTCTTATGCTGACACTAAAAAAACCAATTAGTAATAGTTAGTGATCAATTTCGGTACCGCTAAGTATTTTCAGCTCTACCTCTTCAATTCTGGCGTGTTTTACCTGCTTTATAACAAATTCAAATCTGTCTGTTAGTATAACTTCTTTTTCAGAAGGTATACTTTCGCAGATTGAGATAATATAGCCACCTAATGTGTCGTATTCACTGTCGGGAATTTTCAGATTGTAGGTTTCATTAAGATAATCAATGGTGTGCCTTGCTGAAAATATATAACGCGAATCATTGATGCGGGTTTCTTTTAGTTCTTCAGTATCGTATTCATCATCAATCTCTCCGAAAATTTCTTCAATAATATCTTCGGTGCTAATTACACCTGCGGTACCACCGAATTCATCAACCACCACGGCAATACTTTTTCTTTTTAAAGTCATTTCCTTCAGTTGATCATTCAACATGCGACTTTCATTGGTAATCAGAATAGGCATTAAAACCTCTTTAATTGATTGAGGTTTTTTAAACATACTTACCTGATGCACATAACCGATTATATGGTCTACATTATTCCTGTAAACCAGTATTTTAGAGTGTCTGCTATCCAAAAACTGACTGTAAAGTTCATCTATAGGATCAGATTCTTCAATAGCTACCAGCTCAGTACGCGGAACCATGCAATCTCTCACCCTTAGGGTACCGAAATCCAGGGCATTTTTAAACATTTCTGTACTCAGGTTCTTATCTTCATCAAGCTCAATCTGACCGGTTTGTGATATAAAATGATCAAGATCAACTTTGGTAAATGCCGGAGCTGTTTTCACAACTTCTTCACCTGTAATTATTTTAATAAACCATTTCGAAATAGCAAGAACAAAATTAATTATCGGCCAAAGAAGGAAATAACAAATATGGAACGGAAGTATCAATGCATTCAATATAAAATCAGGATTTATTCTGAAGAGTGCTTTTGGTATAAACTCAGCAGTAACAAGCACAATAAGGGTAGAAACTATTGTTATCACAACAAAACGCCAGAAATCATGATGAATTACTTCTGTAAGAAAAGTATTCATTACCTTACCAGTAATAATACCGTAAACTACCAGTGCAATATTATTTCCTACTAATGTTGTGCTGATAAATTTAGAAGGATCCTTGAGATACCAGGAAAGAATTTTTGCCGACCAAACGCCTTGTTTATTATGAAGCTCAATTCTAAGCTTGTTGGCAGAGATAAAAGCAATCTCCATACCTGAAAAGAAAGCTGAAGTTATAAGGGTTGCAAGAATAATGGTAAAATCGGCTGAATCCATTTAATGGTTTGTAAACGCCTGCAAATATAAGCTATAAATAGAAAACGGAATACGTCTTATTTATGGCTCGATTGCATAATGCCCATATCTACTTTGGTACCTCTTTGCTTTTTGCATTTACCCTGACTGTGGCATGATGCGGCAAATATTATAAATCCCGCTCCTATAATATATATAAATACCTTTTTCATAATTTTAAATCTTTCACTAAGATAATAGATTAAACTGTAAAATCAAACTATTTAGTATTTATTCATACTTTTCATTTAAAAGTTTTTTTGCACCTTCTCTTATTAACCAGGCAAATATCAACGTAGAAAAGAAGGTAAACATGGCATACACGATTGCAGGTTTTTGCATATCAGCGTTTTTAAGCAGGTTTCCACAGATTAGCAATGCCAGTGCAGTGTTGTGAAGACCAACTTCAACAATAATGGTAATTTTATTTCTGAAATTAATCCTGAATATTATTCCAAGTACAAATCCAAGAAACATTCCTGCAAAATTAAGAAACAATACATAAGGAGCCTGTGCCCATATTTCTGAAGTTTTTAATCCTGTTCCTCCATTGGATTCATCCGCAAAAAACTTAATCATAAATATAAGAAAAAGCATTGCAGGTAAGATATATTTTAACACTGGTTCTATTTTTTCTGCAATTTTAGGAAGTTTGTCTTTTATTATCACTCCGATAATTGCCGGAATTATGGTTACAAGTGCAAGATGTACAAGTATATTTAAAAGAAATCCGATATCCTTCGTTTCATTCATAAAATAATGAAGGGTGAAGTTTACCAGTAAAGGGATTGTAAACAGACAAAGTATACCGTTAATAATTGTAAGAGAAATGGACAGGGCCACATTTCCTTTAAGCAGAAAACTTACCAGATTAGATGTTACACCCCCGGGACAAAGGGTGATGATTATAAAACCAACTTTTGTTTCAGGACTGAAATCGGTTGCCACCATTAGTAAGAAGGCAACAAATGGCAAAAGAATCATTTGTGAAAATAATCCAATGGCAAATGAGCGAGGCTGGGCAAAAATATTGCTGAAATCTTTCTTGGTAAGACTTAATCCCAGGCTCATTGTTATGAAAGCCAGGACAAGGTCAATCAGAAGATCGGTATTGAAAAAGAGAGCCGGCAAATCAGAATACTTTAAACAAAAATAAGAACTTTATGAAAAATACAACACCGATTGAAATTAATATAATTCCAAAATACTTGTTGACTAAGAAAAATATTCTATGGTTGAGTTTTTTTCCAATTAAATGCGACAGATAAACTTTTAGAGTATCCATTATAAACAGAACCACCAGAATAGATAAAAGATTGATAAGTAACAGAATTTTATAATCAGGCTCCCCGGTATATTTTAAACTTGCTGATGCTGTAACATACAACCATAATCCAAAAGTTGCAGGGTTGACAAGATTAAGGGCAAAACCTTTTAAAATATTTCCTTTAGCATTACTTCTGTCGGAATAAGAAATAAGGAAGGCCTTATATTGATGCCGCATAGCTTTTACTCCGAGCATCAACATCAATATAGCAGAACTGAAAGTAAAAAATTTCTGAAATTCGGCATTTTTCATAAACTCAGAAAAACCGAAAATACAAAGAATAACGATCAGCAAATCACTTAGAAATACTCCGGAGGCAAGAAGTATACCTTTCTTAAACCCATGCTGTATACTTACATTCAATAGTTTAAAAAATGCCGGACCAAATAAGAGAATGCTGATCAGCACTCCTTTCCAGATACCGTTTAAAATAGGATTAAAATACATATTTCCACGCCAAAGATATGTATTTGGCATGGAAATATGATTAAGAGAGATTGTTTAGAATTTGAAAGTATTTAGCTGCTCTTAGCTTAAATACCTTCTAAGTACCCATGCAATTGTTTCATGTTCTTGTAAAAGACCAGTCAGAAAATCGGTGGTTCCTGCATCATTCAACTTAGAATTACATGCTTCAATATCTTTTCTCAGACTCACTATTATACTTTCGTGATCAGAAAGAAGTTCTTTCAGCATTTCTTTTTGGGTTGGATATTTACCCGAGTGTTCTTTTAATATGGTAAGTTTTATAAACTCCTCCATTGTACCCGGTGTTTTTCCGCCTAGTTTTCCGATTCTTTCAGCTACCAGGTCGATAATTTCTTCGAGTTGTTTATAATGTTTCTCAAATAATCTGTGAAGCTCCATAAAACTTTCACCGGAAATATTCCAATGAAATTTGCGGGTCTTAGTATATAAAGTTACCTCATTAGCCAAAGAAACCTCAAGCAATGAATTAATCTGAGTTAAATGTTTCTCAGATATTCCAATATGCGGTTTCATCGGATTACAGAAGAATTATTAACAGAATAAGAATAAGAATTAAAGCACCAACAGAGATATAAACGCCACCACCAACACTGCTCAAACGTTTTTTGATTGTTCTCACTTCTTTTCTCAATTCTCTTTTTTCAGATGATTTTAGAGAAGACTTATCCATCTCATTAATCTGATCAATTCTTAGTAGTAAGCTTTTAACTTCTGCTGTATCACACGGTTTAACAGCTGTAAGAGATTCAGCTGAAAGTGCTTTTGCATTTACCGGAGTGGCCATTGACAACATACATGCTGTGAAAATGCCGAATATTATTTTTTTCATTTTTATAATTTTTTATTTATGCTTTTCTGAGTTAAATGTTTCACTGATATTCCGATATGTGGTTTCATCGGATTACAGAAAAATTATTAACAGAATCAAAATAAGAATCAATGCACCTGCAGAGATATAAACTCCTCCACCAATACTGCTTAAACGCTTTTTGATTGTTTTAACTTCTTTTCTCAATTCTCTTTTTTCAGATGACTTTAGAGAAGATTTATCCATCTCATTAATCTGATCAATTCTTAAAAGTAAACTTTTAACTTCTGCTGTATCACACGGTTTAACCGCTGTAAGAGATTCAGTTGAAAGTGCCTTTGCATTTACCGGAGTGGCCATTGACAGCATACATGCTGTGAAAATGCCGAATATTATTTTTTTCATTTTTATTGTTGTTTATTTATGCTTTGTGACCTGATGCTGCGTTCTTTGCAGTTTTAATTTGCTCTTCAGCATCTTCCTGCATACCTGAAACATGATCTTTGATGTTTTCATAAGTATCAGTTACTGATTCAAGAAAATCATCAAGTTTATCTTTTAAACCATCCATGTAATCTGTACCTGTTTGTTTTAGTTTTCTTCTTGTTACTGAACCTTTTTCTGGTGCAAACAATACTCCTAAAAGAGCGCCTGTGGCTACTCCGGCCAATAGACCTAATACTAATTTTCCGTTGCTCATAATTTTTATTTTTAAGTTTTTAAAGTTTATTTTATTTTTGATAGTGTTACTTGTGCCTCATCCATATTAGCTCTCAATTCAGGAATAACTGAACCTGCCCATGTAACCAAACTAGTATCCTTGCTGGTGGAAGCTATTTTTTCATATAGGTTGATTGCAATTTGGTGGTTTGATGCTGTCATTGTACAATAGGAACTGTTAAATTCCTTTTTGGATTTTGTATTAAGGATATTATACGCTTCCATACCTGACGGAGTTATTGAATTTGGAATTTCGATTTTATTTTTCCTTGCCATCAATTCCAGATCTTTGTAAAGTTTATTGTGAGTGTCTTCAATTTTCTTCGCAAGTACTCTTACTTCAACACTTTTGTTACTTGTTTGAGCAAGTTGTGCAAGTTGTACTTCAGCCAGACTCAGTTCTGCAGCATTAACCAATAATTTTGCATCTGCCTTCCTAAAAGAAGAATCAGTTTCAGCTGTAATTTCATTTGAAAGATTCGCTACATTTTTTGTATCTTCTGTAACAGCATTGCTGCAAGAAGCAAATGCACCTGCTGCAGCTATTATAAAAAAGTATTTAAAATTTTGACTGTTTTTCATGTAATTAAATTCAATATGCAAACTTCATTAAAAAACTTTAGGTGTAACTTATATAATTATAATTTAGTGTTGTATAATTTACACTTTATTAAAAACTATGCAACATTACTTTCTAAAATATTGCTGTCTGAAATATTCTTCGTAGTTTTCCTTTTTATAAGTCCTGAATCCTAATAAGTTATAAACCGGACATCTGCCAAAAATTACAGTATACAAAAGTAACACTCCAATTGCCAATGTGATAATTGCAAATGTTCCGGAAATGAAACCGGTAGCATTAATCATACAAATAATTGCAACTAAAAATAATCTTGTAGTGCGGTCTAAAATGTTTAGATTTTGTCTCATAACTTTTGATTTAAATTGGTTTCTTCCCTTGGATTACTCTTAAAAGTATTGCAATTATTGCAATTACAAGTAGAATATGAATCAAATTACCACCAGTGTGGTATCCCAGTCCTAAAGCCCATAAAACAATTAGAACAACTGCTACTATATATAATAAATTTCCCATAATTAATTTGTTTAAAATTTAAATCCTGCCATTAATTGAAGCCATACATTTTTATAACGAGGTGTGGTTGAAGTCCCATCTCCGCGATTTTGCTGAAGATCAAAGCCATATCTAATAGCGATAACTGCAGGCTTCAAATTGAAATCTACACCTAAACTGAAACCCAGAATATTTTTTCTTATATTTTCATTATTGAATTCCTGTTCCTGAGCTAAACTGTTTGTGCCATATGTATAAACATCTCTTTGATTTGTTAAAAATGAATACTGTGGACCTGCTAATAAAGTAATGTACTCTATTGGCTTAACCTGAAATAAGATTGGAATATCAATAAAAGTACTTGTCCTTTTAAAGGAATAATTAGACCCAGCAAGTCTTCCCTGACCTCTGAAACCTTTTTGTGAGATAAGCAGTTCAGGTTGCAATCCAAAATGTTTATCAAATGGAATTGAAAGAAAACCACCTGCAGCAAAACCTACTTTTGGGTCTGCAACAAAATCTTCACCATATGAATCATAAACGTTTGAACTGTTAAATCCAATTTTAAAACCAGCTTTAAGATCATCATCCTGAGCGTAAGTCGATGTAAAACAAAGTATAGTAAGAGCCGTACACAGTAAAATTTTCCTTGTCATAAATGTTTATATAATTTTATGTTACAAAGATGAGGACTACAATAAAAACTATATTACACAACTAATTTATATTATTACACTATTCACATTATAAAGTAATAAAATAATGTGACTGCATAATTTTACCCTTTACCACATTAAAAGTTTATTTTTGCTGCACAATTCATGTATAATCAAATAGTTACTCAGGAGGAAGGAAACATATTAATTGTTTCCATAAACAGGGAATCAAAGATGAATGCTCTTAACATCGAGCTTTTACAAGAAATTAAAAATGCCCTTAAATTAGCTTTAGTTAATGATAATATTCGTGGTATTATCATTACGGGTTCTGGTTTAAAAGCATTTGCTGCCGGGGCAGATATTGCAGAATTTGCCGACTTTACTGTTAAACAGGCAACTTCAATGGCTGCTGAAGGACATGAAGTTATGAATATGATAGAACAAAGTTCAAAACCTGTAATTGCTGCAGTAAACGGTTTTGCACTCGGAGGTGGATGTGAACTTGCAATGGCGTGTCATTTAAGAGTGGCTTCTGAAAATGCAAAATTCGGTCAGCCGGAAGTTAATCTTGGTGTACCCCCAGGTTATGGAGGAACGCAAAGACTGGTTCAACTTATAGGTAAAGGAAAGGCTTTGGAAATATTAATGACAGCTGATGCTATTAATGCTTCTCAGGCACTTGCTTTGGGTCTGGTAAATTATGTTGTTCCGATTGAAGAGCTTATACCGAAATGCAAAGAGATATTAACTAAAATATCTTCAAAATCCCCTTCTGCAATTTCAAAGGTCATAAAATGCGTGAATGATTATTTCGATTCTTCTAAAAATGGATTTGAATCTGAAATCAACGAATTTGGAAATGCATTCGGCACTAACGATTTCAAAGAAGGTACCAAAGCATTTCTTGAAAAAAGAAAACCATTATTTAAATAAATCTATACTTATTACGTTAATACATCAATCCAAAATGACTGTAAATAAGATATCTGCCATAAAGTTTTCGGCTATTATATGTCTTATAATTTCATCTCTTAATTTAAAGGGACAAACTACATCTTCAAATCCATGGTACATTGAAAAGTTTAATTCAATGAGTCTAGATGAAAAAATAGGGCAGTTTTTTATGGTAGCTGCCTATACTAATAAAGACACGTCACACACATCTCAGATCGAAAAACTTATTTCTACTTATCATATAGGCGGACTAATTTTTTTTCAGGACAATCCTGTTAAACAGGCATATATGACCAATTATTATCAATCAATGTCTTCTACTCCACTGATGATTGGTATTGATGGTGAATGGGGACTTGCAATGAGATTGAAAAGCACTTTTAAGTTTCCTTACCAGGTTACTCTTGGAAGTATTCAGAACGATTCATTAATTTACTTAATGGGTGCTCAAATGGCAAGACAATGCAAAAGAATTGGCATTCATGTTAATTTCGCTCCTGATATTGATGTCAATAATAATCCTGACAATCCTATCATCGGATTTCGTTCTTTTGGTGAAAACAAATATAAAGTTGCAAAAAAGGGCTGGATGTACGCTTCCGGGATGCAGAGTGAAAGAGTACTCGCTTGCGCCAAACACTATCCGGGCCATGGAGACGTTGCCACAGATTCGCATCTCGACATGCCTGTTGTAAATAAAACGCGCGCAGAAATTGATTCACTGGAACTTTATCCCTTCAGAGAAATTATTAAAAAAGGTGTAGCCGCAATTATGGTTGCTCATATTAGTTTTCCTCAACTCGACGGCAGAACTAACCGGTCTTCTTCCCTTTCTGAACCAATAGTTACCGGAATTCTTAAAAAAGAAATGAATTTCAATGGATTAATCTTTACCGATGCCTTAAATATGAAAGGTGTTGCAAAATACTTTTCACCCGGTAATGTAGAAGTTGAAGCTTTATTAGCCGGAAATGATATTTTAGTATTTCCTGAAAATGTACCTCTTGCAGTTGAAAAGATTAAACTTGCTATTAAAGAAGGCAAAATTACAGAAGCTCAAATTGATGAAAGGGTTAAAAAAATACTTTACTGGAAAGAGTGGGCAGGACTTAATAATTATAAACCAGTTGAAATTGCAAATATCTATACAGATTTAAATCCTAAAGCATCTACACTACTTAACACTGCAATTGCAAGGGAAGCAATATGCGTTGTAAAAGATGAAAACAACTTACTTCCGCTTCAATCCAAAGAAAAAATTGCCTGCCTTACTATTGGCAATCAATCGTCTTATGTTTTTAACGAAAAACTTGGATCATTCGCAAATTCAGCGCATTATTCAATTTTAAAAGGTTCTGATGATGCTAAATATTCTCAGATTAAAGCCAAACTTAAAGCATATCAGACTATTGTAATAAGCATTCATGATTCTAAAATCTGGAACAATAAAACTTTTGGGTTTAGTAAACAGGATATAGATCTTATAAATTCATTGAATTCAACCCACAAAGTAATTCTTGTTGCTTTTTGCAATCCTTATATTTTAAAA
>JACMRS010000121.1 GCA_014376345.1 Bacteroidia bacterium
AAGAGCTTTCTCAACATTCAGAATTTTACCTCTTAAAGGCATAATCGCCTGGTATTCTCTGTCGCGGCCTTGTTTAGCTGTTCCACCTGCAGAGTCTCCCTCTACCAGATAAATTTCACAAACAGCAGGATCGGTTTTCGAACAGTCACTCAGTTTACCAGGTAGTCCCATTCCACTCATAGCACCTTTTCTGTGCACCATTTCACGGGCTTTGCGGGCAGCATGTCTTGCTGTTGCAGCAATAATTACTTTATTGATAATTATTTTTGCTTCCCTTGGATGTTCTTCAAGATAATTACCCAGAATTTCACCAACGCAAATATCTACAGCGCCCATTACATCGTTGTTTCCAAGTTTTGTTTTGGTTTGACCTTCAAACTGTGGCTCCTGAACTTTTACAGAAATTACACCTGTTAGTCCTTCACGGAAATCATCACCTGCAATTTCAAATTTCAGATTTTTGAACATGCCTTCTTTTTCAGCATATCCTTTGAGTGTGCGTGTCAAAGCTCTTCTGAAACCTGCAACGTGAGTACCACCCTCAATTGTATTAATGTTGTTTACATAAGAATGTAAATTTTCAGTATAGCCGGTATTGTATTGAAAAGCGATTTCAACAGGTACACCCTGTTTTTCACCTTCTGCATAAATAGGTTCAGGAATCAGTTTTTCACGTGTTCCGTCAAGATAAACAACAAATTCTTTCAATCCACCTTCAGAATAAAATACTTCTTCAGGATAATTGCCTTCTTCATTTTTAGGCTCTCTTCTGTCTGTAAGCGTCAGGGTGATTTTCTTATTTAGATAAGCCAACTCTCTTAAACGACCAGCAAGTGTTTCATATTTATATTCAGAAACAATAAAAATAGAACTATCCGGAAGGAAAGTCACTTCAGTACCTCTCAAATCCGTTTCACCAACTTGTTTTACATCGTAAAGAGGTTTTCCTATACTGTATTCCTGCTGCCAGATTTTTCCATCACGGAAAACATTTACTTTAAGGTGAGTAGAAAGCGCGTTTACGCAACTAACACCAACACCGTGCAAACCACCGGAAACCTTATAACTGTCTTTATCAAACTTACCACCGGCGTGCAAAACAGTCATAACAACTTCAAGTGCAGAGCGTTGTTCTTTAGTGTGCATTTCAACGGGGATACCACGGCCATCATCTCGAACGGTGATGGAGTTGTCCTCATTTATATAAACATTAATAACTTTAGCATGGCCCGCAAGAGCTTCATCTATACTGTTGTCAACAACCTCGTAAACTAAGTGATGCAGACCTTTTGGACCCACATCTCCAATATACATGGCAGGACGTTTTCTTACTGCTTCGAGACCTTCGAGGACCTGGATGTTATCCGCGCCGTAATCCTGTGATTTGTTTTCTGTGCTCATTCTTATTTTTGATACTCAATTAAAGCGTAAATATAAGCCCGAAAGCCCGTTTAACCTAACAATAATTCCGTAATTTCCCACAGGTTTTATACAGTTTTGGCAGGAAAGTTTTTGTGTTCAAAAAAACAACCTGAAATGTTCTATTTAAGGCGTTTCTAATAACCTTTAAATCAGCTTTTTTTTTGGGGTCGAAACTCCTGGCAAAAAACATTAATAAATTAAACTGTCCTATCAGATTAATACCTAAAAGTCAGAAAATCACTTTGACTCACAAACAATTACAAACAACCCGAATATATCACTTATTTTTGCGCCTGATGATAAAAGGCAAAAAACTGGTAATCGTTTTGCCCGCATACAACGCGGCAAAAACCCTGGAGCAAACCTACCGTGAGATTCCCTTTGATATTGTTGACGAAGTGGTACTTGTAGACGACAATAGCAGAGACAATACTGTGGATGTAGGTACACACCTTGGTATTAAACACATCGTTCGCCATGAAAAAAACAAGGGTTATGGCGGAAACCAGAAAAGTTGTTATACTAAAGCCCTTTCCATTGGTGCCGATATCATTATCATGCTTCACCCTGATTATCAATACACTCCACTGCTGATCGAAAGCATGGCGTATATGATTGCCAATGATGTTTACCCTGTTGTTTATGGCTCACGAATTCTTGGTAAAGGTGCCCTGAAAGGTGGCATGCCTTATTACAAATATGTGGCTAACAGATTGCTAACACTCGGTCAAAATATTCTTTTAAGTCAAAAACTGTCTGAATACCACACCGGTTACCGGGCTTTCAGCAAAGAAATATTTACGAAAATTAATATTCAGGCAAATTCTGATGATTTTGTTTTTGATAATGAAATGACTGCTCAGATATTTTATGCGGGATATGATATTGCAGAAATAACCTGTCCTACGAAATATTTTGATGATGCTTCTTCAATTAATTTTAAAAGAAGCAGCATTTATGGTTTAGGCGTAATCAGAGTGTCAATACAATACCGCCTTCAGAAATGGGGACTCGGAAATTTTAAAATCTTTAAAGCTTCTTAATCACTCGTTGATTTTGAAAGCATTGAAAAATCTTGCCGCAGCTGCATTTTTATCCTTGCCTTTTTTACTGACAACCTGATTAAAATAAAGTCTGCTGCCTGCAAGAATCATTTGAATTGTAATCACAGAATTCTGCGCCGGATATTCAAATCTCACTTCCCTGCCTTCATATTTTCCGAGTGCAATATTCTTTTTAGAAAAAATTCTTCCTGATACATTGTTGGCGGAATTCTGAATAATTTGATTAAAAAATTCATCGTAAGTTTCTTTCTTCCATTTCTTTAATTCCAATGCTGTATCGCTGTAATCAGTATAAGAAACCATGTATTCGGTGTTGTCCTCTTCATCATCCGAAGCATCATAATTAAACATGTTTACAGTAAGCAAACCCAACTTTGATTCTACTTCTTTAGTTACCGGAAATGGTTCATTTGGAAACTGCGCACTAAATCTGCCTTCCTGAGAAGTAAAGTTTTTCCAGTCTATTACACCACAAATAAAAAGTGAAGCAGCAAGCAGCTGTAAAAGAATATTAATTTTGTATTTGAACTTCACAATCTTAAAAAATCAGAAATTATAACTCTTTAAATGAATACATTATTTTACTCATTTTTTCTTTATACTCATCCTGCTTACTCATCAGTGTCCACGACATTATCTGATAATAAGTTTCCTTTCCTTCAATAAACGCAATAGTATAAAACGCATCAATTCCCTCAACTGTTCCTGTAAAAGTTAAAAGTCGTGCAGGCAATTTATTGATTACTGTATCGATAATTTTCGATTTCTTAGGACTTTTTAATGTTGCTTCAAATCCGTCTATTAACAAATTCGCATATCCCTGAATATTATCTTCGTACTGTTCTGTAAGATTATTATCTACTAAAGCTTTGTTAAGCTCAGACTTTGATTCATCAATAACTATTACATAAAACTCTTTCGAACCATTCATATACTGCAAAGAAGCTTCATCATTAAGATTGGTAGCTTTTGTAAGATAATCAGGAATTGATAATGTGTATTTATTCTGATATCGAACTACTTGCTCTTTGTCAAAGGATTCGCATGAATTCAATGATACTAATATCAAAAGCAGAATTATTATTTTTTTCATAGCTTAAATATAATTGTCAGTAAATTATTTAACACTTTCATCAGGATCGCCGATCATAGTTTCCGGTCTTACCCATTCATCAAACTCTTCATTTGTAAGTAGTTTTAGTTCAACAGCTGCCTGCTTAAGAGTCAGGTTTTCTTTGTGTGCTTTCTTTGCAATTTTTGCTGCATTTTCATAACCAATCTTAGTATTTAAAGCAGTTACAAGCATCAGTGAATTGTCAACTTTCTTTTTAATTTCTTCAAGATTAGGTTCAATTCCCTGAGCACAATTCTCATCAAAACTCAAACATGCTTCACCCACAAGTCTTGCACTTGAAAGTACATTTGCTGCGATCATCGGTTTAAATACATTCAACTCAAAATGACCGTTGCTTCCGCCAATACTTACTGCCACATCATTTCCCATTACCTGAGCGCAAACCATTGTCAATGCTTCACATTGTGTTGGATTTACCTTACCCGGCATAATTGAAGATCCCGGTTCATTATCTGGAATGATAATTTCGCCAATACCGCTTCTGGGACCGCTGCTCAGCATTCTGATATCGTTTCCTATTTTCATTAAACTGACAGCAACTCTTTTTATCATACCATGCAATTCAACCATGGCATCATGGGCTGCAAGAGCTTCAAATTTATTCGCAGCTGTTCTGAAAGGAAGCTCTGTTAATTCTGAAATATTTTTAGCAACCAATTCTGAATATCCCTTTGGTGTGTTTATACCAGTACCTACTGCTGTTCCACCTAAAGCCAGTTCTGCCGCAGGTATCAGCGATCTGTTAATGGCATCAATACCATTTCTCAACTGCTGCACATAACCACTAAATTCCTGACCAAGTGTTAATGGCGTGGCATCCATAAAATGGGTGCGTCCTATTTTAATGATATCTTTAAACTCTCTTGATTTATGTTTTAATGTGGTTTTAAGAGCCTGTATCCCCGGAATGGTGTAGTCTATTACCTGTTTGTAAACAGCGATGCTCATGGCAGTAGGAAAAGTATCGTTGCTGCTCTGTGACTTATTGACATCATCATTTGGATGAAGCACTTTTTCTTCGTCAGTGAGCTTACCACCGCTAATTACATGTGCACGGTTGGCGATTACTTCATTCACGTTCATGTTACTTTGAGTGCCGCTGCCTGTTTGCCAAATTACAAGTGGAAACTGATCGTCGAGCTTTCCTGCACTAATTTCATCGCATACTTTGCCAATCATGTCGCTTTTTTCTTTTGAAAGAACACCAAGCTGGTGATTAGTCATTGCAGCTGCTTTTTTCAGAATAGCAAAAGCACGGATAATTTCTATTGGCATTCTTTGATTAACACCACCAATTTTGAAGTTTTGAACCGACCTTTGAGTTTGAGCACCCCAATAAACATTTGCAGGTACTTTAACCTCGCCCATGGTATCTTTTTCAATCCTGAAATCCTGATTACTACTATCTGATGTTGACATAATGCTTATTTTTACTTAAGCGCAAATGTACATAATTGTATTAAATAAAAAGCCCTGCTATTATCAGTGCAAAGGATAAATATAAACTATTTATCAGCACTTCCCTGTGATCCTGTAAACCAGGGTTCCGAAAAATTCTTTCAGTAACAAATCCCATGAAAACAGTGCCTTTGAGTTGGGAACAACAATATTCATTACAGAAGCATCGCGCACACCTGAAGAAATAACCTGCACCGGAAACGGATCAAAACTCACATTTTGCTTTTTAAAACAAGCCGCTGCCCTCGGAATATGCATTGCTGAGGTAATCAGCAGCGACTTTGTGCTTATTTTCATTGAATTAAGTATTTTTGAAGTGTACACAGCATTTTCGTATGTATTTCTGCTTTCAGTTTCAGCAATTACAGCACTGTCCGGAATGCCGCATTGAAAAAGATACTCTTTAACATACTGCGATTCTATTTTCTTAAT
>JACMRS010000122.1 GCA_014376345.1 Bacteroidia bacterium
ATTCCCGAAGGTTTACCAATTGTTTCGATTATTGCCCTTACATACGGAATGCTAAGAATGGCGAAGAAAAATGTGCTGATAAAGAAACTAGCTTCAGTAGAAACTCTTGGCGGTATCACAACTATTTTTACGGATAAAACCGGTACACTTACAGAAAATAAAATTGAGGTTAACTGTCTCGTACTTTTAGATGAAACAATTCAGGTAAGTAATGGTGAGAAAAAATTTGAAGCTGATAAAAAGAATGAAAAAGTGTTGGAGAAATTATTTCTGATTTCTACACTTTGTAACAATGCTAACGAAAGTTTAGAAGGAACTGAAGAGAATTATATTGGTGATGCAATTGAAATTTCAATGCTACAATTTGCAATATCAAATAAAATTGACACTAAGGATATGAATACGGCATATCCCCGAATTGCTGAACAACCTTTCAATTCGGAGACAAAAATGATGGCGACTTTACACAAAAACAATGGCAATAATTTTGTTGCGGCTAAAGGTGCAGTAGAGGAAATTATTAAAAAGTGTATTTCTTATTATTCTGTGGACTCTGCAATTTCATTGACTGATGACATTCGTAATATATTTCTTAAAAAGGCACTGGAAATTCAGGAACTTGGCTTAAAGGTACTGGCATTTGCTTTTAAAGAAGGTGATAATATTGATCCGAAAAACCTTACAACAGAACTTACACTGGCAGGTCTAATCGGTTTTTTAGATCCACCAAGACTGGAAGTAATTGGTGCTCTTCAATCCTGTCGTGATGCGGGAATTAAAGTGATAATGATTACAGGCGACCATCCGGCAACTGCTCTCAATATTGCGAAGCAAGTAAACTTGTCGGGAAGCGATGATATTGTTATTACCAATAAGGAATTACAAACTCATTTATCTGATGAAAAATTATTTGCAGCCACCGTATTTGCAAGAGTGACACCAAAGCAAAAATTAGATATGGTGAGCTTATATCAGAAACGTGGTGATATTGTTGCCATGACTGGCGATGGAATAAACGATGCACCTGCTTTAAAGAAAGCAGACATTGGCATTGCAATGGGTATAAGAGGCACTCAGGTGGCCAAAGAAACTGCAGACATGGTATTGAAAGATGATTCATTCAATTCTATTATAGCTGCTATAATGCAGGGGAGAGTAATTTTCAAAAACATTAAAAACTTTGTTGTTTACTTGCTTTCCTGCAACCTCAGCGAAATTTTCATAGTTTTTTTATATGGCTTATTCAATTTTCATTTCTCTATCCTACCCTTGCAGATACTTTTCCTGAATCTGGTTACAGACATTTTCCCAGCCCTCGCACTTGGCTTGGGTAAAGGTAATGACCTGATCATGAAACTGCCACCCCGTAACCCACAGCAAGGTATTTTAGTTAAAACGGACTGGCTAACTATTACAATATATGCTGTTTTAATTGCTGCTCCAATTATGCTAATAACCTGGTACTGCAGTTATCAGTTAAATTATAAAGCAGCAGTTTGTAATAACATTACTTTTTTTAGTTTAACATTTGCACAACTGTGGCATGTTTTAAATTTGTCTTCAAGAAAAGTTTCTTTTTTTAAAAATGAAATAACCCGAAATTTATACAACTGGGGCGCACTCTTGTTATGCATTGTGATTGTTGCGGTCTTCTATTTTATCTCCCCTTTAAACACTTACATTGACCTTCAAAAACTGTCATCAACTACCTGGCTCATAATAGCAGTTACGAGTATAATTCCTGTTGTTTTAATTCAATTTTTAAAAAGAGTAATTAAAGTGTTAGATTAATATTGATTAGAGTATTGTGCTTAAAAATACGCCGGTGACTGCCCTTCGACTCAGCTCAGGAACCAAGCTTGTCGAAGTCCGCGTTTTCGGAGATATTACTTTAAAAACGCCGGTG
>JACMRS010000123.1 GCA_014376345.1 Bacteroidia bacterium
GGGATTAACTTTCTTTAAGGAGGTAAAAAAAGATTCATGTAGTTCGAATTCGTTTTTGGATAGTTTCTTAATCGAAGTGATGCCTTTATTTGCGATGGTGTATCCTTTTTGCAAGAAACTTGCATACATTTTTAAAGCTGCGATCTGCTGAAGGAGGTATTTTTTTTGGGTCTCCTTCTGCTTAACAATCTCATTCCATGTTTGGGCAGTAGCTACTGTAGCCAATATGCTGAATAGCAAGATTAATACGGTTTTCATATTAATTGAGTTGAAGATTGTAGAGGTTTTGAACGTCCTGAATCTGTTGCCGACTTTTTGAGCGTTGCACGCTCATTAAAATATTCTGATTGGTGAATTCCTTGAGATCAGAATAGTTTTCATCAATTCGGTCAGCAGCGATATTAATGATTTCGAGCCTTTTCGCATCACTCATCTGCATTTTGTGGGAATGAATGATCAGTAATATTTCATCCAGATTCTTTGCACTTTCTTTCAGTATGCCACTATATACATCATACATATAGATTAATTCCTGCTGACTAAAATTTTGATCCTGTTTAGCGACGTTCCATGCTCTTTTATATTCATCCACCAGAAATACTTGTTTAGTAGTAACTTCCTTTATTCGCTTGTAAAAAGTAATGATCCCTTTCACTTTCCATAGTTCTAAATAATACTTGCTGTACAGCTCTTTCTGCTTTTCCGTCCAGTCTGAAATTTCAGTCAGTTTTATTTTAGAAAGTTGATTTTCCATCACCTTCTGCGCATTCTGGAGCCAGATTGTTTCGTTCTGCATCCGCTGTATTTTAAGATCAACTGCTTTAATTACTTTTTTTACTCCGGCTTTAATCACTTCGATAACAGCAACTTGTGCATTGGCATTTTCTATCGGTAAGGATACCATTAATACAATTAAGCTGGTCGGCATTAAAATCATAAAATTTTTCATCTGCTCTTCGTTTTGAAATTTTTGAAATGAATAATTTAGTCTTTGTTCTCTCTGGAAAGCATGGCAATTCCCTTTTGTATGCTTCCATGTTTTTTGGTGTATTGCTGAACCATCAGCTTTTCTGTTTCTTCTGTGGTATAAGTGAGATATTCTTCAGGGCTTACTTCCGTACGGTAAACTTTGCTTAACTGACCTCCCAGACTTATAAATACTTCTTTATATTTCAACTTTGGGTCGTTTGCTTTGTTAACTGATAAAATTTGCACCTTTTCTTTTTCTGTTAAACCCAGCAAGTCCTGTATTACATCAAACTTGTTTTGGTATTTAGATTGATCCAAAAGGATTTTGCAATCAGAGTTGTTTATAATCGTTTCCTTTACCACCGGGGAACTGATGATGTCTTCAATTTCTTGTGTAACTACTACTGCTTCTCCAAAAAACTTTCTAACCGTCTTGAAAAGATATTTAATGTATTCAGCCATGCCTTCTTTGGCTATTGCTTTCCAGGCTTCTTCGATCAAAATCATTTTTCTAACACCTTTCAGTTTCCTCATTTTACTGATAAAGGTTTCCATAATAATCAGCGTAACTACCGGAAAAAGAATGGGATGATCTTTAATGTTGTCCAGTTCAAACACAATAAATCGCTCGTTTAGCAATTCTAAATTTTCTGTTGCATTCAGTAAATACCCAAATTCACCATCGTTATAAAATGGTTTTAAGATGTAAAGCAGATTATCCAGATCAAAATGTTTTTCCTTAACATTATCCGCTTTAAGTTGTGCGGCAAATTCATTTTTCAGATAATCATAAAATGTATTGAAGCAGGGGAATAAATCAGGGCTTTGCAATAGCTTCTCATAGTATCCCTGTAGTGCAATAGATAAAGCAACATATTCGGGCCTTTCTAAAACTTCATCTTCTTTTTTCCAAAGAGCCAGTATCAGACTTTTCAAACTTTCCTTTTTTTCGGTGTCCAGAATATCCCCTTTAGTGATATAAAAAGGATTA
>JACMRS010000124.1 GCA_014376345.1 Bacteroidia bacterium
GACTGATGACACAACTGAAAGCGGCGCATGGTTCAAGAGTAATTATGGTAACTGCACCTTCAACTTCTCCCATTAATTTTGATGATATTCCAAATCCTTCAAAGTATTCTGCATTTGGTCAGTTTGGTGTTACTAAAATGATGAATCTTTTATTTGCTTTCAGTCTTGCTGAATTGTTTAAAGGCACAGGACATGCAGCTATTGCGTTTCATCCCGGACTCATTAAATCCGATATTATGAGTGAGGGGCCAATACTTATTAAAGGTTTGTTCAGAATGCTTTCAACAACTCCTGAAAAAACATCGGAGACACTTGCAAGTCTTGTTTTAGATGGAGAATCAACTGCGTTAAATGGTAAGTTTTACAATAAAATGATGAAGCAATTAACACCGCATTCTAATGCACTGGATGAATCTGTTCAGCAAAAACTCTGGGAGAAAAGTGAGAAGCTGTTGCAAGTGCCGCAGCAGATCTGATTACAGAAAACGAACTCCGGCTGTAAAACCAAACCAACCGTTTAACCTGTATTTTCCATCAGTTTCCATAAAGGTGTAATTTTTTCTGAGACTGCTGTAAGTGGCATCGTAATCAGGATTGTTGCTGTTAGCTATAAGGCAGTTAAATGAAGGTCCTGCATAAACAGAAAATGTATTGTTAAATTTATAATTAGCGGTAATATTTATGGAAGTAAGTTCGTTAATATAATCAGTATAAGAACCCTTGTTTAAGTGTTTCCAGCCAAGGTCGATATTCAGGTCTGTTGATTTTGAAAGTCCAATTGCAGAACCCACACCGTAGCCATAGTACCATTGAGATTTACTGCCGAAAAGTGATGGAATCTTTGTTCCTGCCTCAAGAATAGTATAGAAAAATCTGGTTCCTGATCTGTAAGCTACATTGATATAATTAAGTTCATTTGTACCAACCTGAATCTGGTGATAACCATTTTTAATAAAGCTCATAAAAGCAATTGAAGTACCTGTGCTGTGTCGTGCGAAATTAAGGAACCCAATTTGTGCCCCTCTGACAGTATCGGCAACATTAATGAAACCTGCAACCTGAATGCCGTTGATGTTTTTAGCAACGTTTGCAAACCCTGCTATCTGAGCGCCATAAGCATTGCCATAACAAAGATTAGAGAATCCTGCAACTTGTGTACCCATAAATTGTTTCGCGATGTTGCTAAAACCTGCATATTGTCCACCGCGAAGTTTACCTCTCGTTATATTGCTAAAACCAGAAAACTGTGCACCATTAACTTCTTGCAATGCAACATTTGAAAAACCAGCAAACTGTGAACCGTAAACACTGCCACCAATTGTATTAGAGAATCCGGCAAACTGAGCGCCAACTAAATGTCCACCGACAATATTTGCAAAGCCTGCAAACTGTGCACCGTTAACCTGTCTTCTTACGATATTTGCGAAGCCACCAAACTCAACTTTGTTTACGCCGCCATTGTATCCGACAAATAAATTCAAAGAAATATCATTGCTGACCAGCGGACTTAAAACGCCGTTGGTACCCACCGGAGGGAAGAATGTTATCTGACTTTTTCTGGTGATAGAATCTTTAATATTAGCTAAAGCAATTTTTTGTTTTGCTGAAGTGAGCCAGGTAACAACAGGTGCCATTGCGACTTTTGATTGTGATATTTTTTCGGGAGCAGAAGTATCATGAAAAACAGCTGTAACGCTGTCCGGACTTTCAAAAATAACTACTTGTGATGAATCAATGCCAGGTTTTAATATTGGATCATAAATAGGCTGAAGATTAAGATTTACAATTGCATTAGAAGTTGAAAGATTTACTAAAAATGATGTGTCCCTGTAACCGGTTTTAGAAAATCTGATAACATGAGAAGACTTGTCTGAAGTAAACTTTAATTCGTAATAACCAAAATCGGCAGAGGTAGCAGAGGCAAGTGTTTGTTGGTCGTAAATACTGGCATTGGTAACGCCTTCTCCATTGTTATAATCACGAATATAGCCACTGATAATAAAACTTGTTTTAGTATTTGGCGCTACTTGTTTTTGCTTTTGTTTAATGGCTCTTTGTAACACAAGATGGTTGCCAACCTGCTGGTAGCTAATTTCATCTTTAAACAACTGACTGAGAATGTAACTGACACTTCTGTTTTCAGCCATTATAGTCACTATTTTACTTGTATTTAGTACTTGGTTGCTGTAAGAAAAAGTAAATCCTGCTGTTTCAGCTATCAAATCCAGCACCTTGCCTAAAGGCTCAGAAGTTGCTTTAATAGTGATGGTTCTGTCGGTAATTGGTGTTTTGTTCTGACCAAAAACGGAACATGAAAGAGAGATTAATAAAATCAGAATAGAAATAGATTTGTGTTGCATGATGTTGTTTTTTACTATTACAACACAATTATTAAATACCCCTATTCAAATAAAAATCATTTGCAGGAATTTCCATTTAAAGTCACAATATTATTTTGCTTATCAACTTTAAGATTCAGTGTCATTGAAATTATGTTTAAAACATCTTCAAGCTTTTCATTTTTAAATGTTGAAGTAAGCATGCAATTACCCAGATCTTTATTTTCGAGAACAATAGTTACATTGTAATAAGTCTGCAAATCTGCAACAACGTCAGAAAGTTTAGTTTGTTTAAAAATTAATGTATGTGTTTGAGCAGCTTCAATGTTTTCTGTACTTACAACAGATCTGTTTATCTTGCCGCTACGGGTAAAATATATATATATATCACCTTTTTTAAGCACTGAAATATCTGATTGCGTAGCAACTTCTATAGTGCCTGATTTAACTGTTACTTCAATAATACTATCCACAACCGAACGCACCATAAAAGAGGTTCCGAGTACTTTAATATTTGCCGGTCCGGCATGAATG
The DNA here is from genome assembly GCA_014376345.1 of Bacteroidia bacterium. Taxonomy (GTDB): domain Bacteria; phylum Bacteroidota; class Bacteroidia; order NS11-12g; family UBA955; genus JACMRS01. The sequence continues at coordinate 2,874 of JACMRS010000124.1, forward strand.
ATAAAAGGCTTGGCAGGATTTTTTCTGATATCGAAAAAGCCTGATCCTAGGAGTGTAACTTCACGTGTTTTGTTGGTGAAAGATTCAGGATACATAATCTTAGAATTTTTACCAAGAAAAACTGTAGAGCTGTCAGGCAATAAAGTATTGATTGGGAAATCGGTAGCAGATACTGTAACACTGTTAACGTGTCCTTGTTTAGAGGTGCGGTATAATGCGAAACCTATTGAGATTACTAATAAAATACCTGCTGCAATGCCGATTTGTCTGAGGAAAGCCTTCTCAGATTTTTCAGGTTTTCTGGTAAAAGTAAGCACCGGCTTGTCAATTGTTTTAGCTTTTACCTTATTCCAGGCAGCTTCTGTATCAAATTGTTCGGTATTATTTATAGCAGCATGATCCCAGATCTTTTTAAAATTGTCAAAATAGGTTGCATTCTCGGTGCTTTCATTAAGCCATTTCTTTACCTCCGCAGCTTCTTCGCGGGTAGCTTCTCCTGCATTAAAACGGGCAAGAAGATTGTCTATAGGGTTGAAATCATTATCCACGTTTGATCTGGCTTAAAAAAGTAATGTAATTAAAATAAAAAGGTTAAGATACCCTGCAAGTTGAAGTCTCATAATTTTTAGAGCTTTACCCATCTGGTTTTCGATAGTTTTAATTGAAAGGTTCAATATTTCAGCAATTTCTCTGTAACTGAGTTCTTCAAAACGACTCATAGTAAAAATAGTTTTACATTGAGGGGGAAGTGTGTCTATTGCTTTTTGTATTGAAGTTTGCAACTCAGAGGCATGAAGTGCATCTGTAGCAAAAGCAAATGAACTGCTGTAATGCTGTGCCTGTAAATTTTTATAAGTGTCTTTAATGGCTTCATGCTTTATTCCGTTAAGACAGGCATTATGAACACTTCTGTAAAGATAAGATTTAACGGAACTGTCGATATTTATGTTAGCTCTTTTCTCCCAAAGTTTCACAAAACAATCTTGGACTATTTCTTCGGAAGCATCAGAATTTTTAATGATTTTGCCGGCGTAAGAGCATAGTGTTGAATAATATCGCTTGAAAAGTGTTTCAAAAGCAGTACCGCTTCCGGCTTTCACTTCAATATATAGGTCGGTATCTGTTGTTGATGCATTCAATGAAGGCGCAAAATTAACTGAATTATTGACAAATACCCCGAGCCTGCCTTTATTATAAGTTCTGTTTTTTATGCCGCTGCTTTTAATTTGTGGGAACATTGCTATTGTATGACAGTTAAATAATGGCTTACCCCTATTGTTTGTTAATAATTTATTTAAGTAGCTGTGATACAGACAATAAGGATTAATTTATTATATTTATATCTAATTATACATTCAAAATGTTTATTTAACTTTAAATCATCATTATAAACTTTAAAAGCTTATCTGATTTAAAGAATGCTTTTCCAAAGATGCTGGTAGTTAAGATATCTTTAATCAAATAATACTTATATTTATACAAGCCTTAACATTTTACACTTAAAATTATTCAAGATGGGATTTATTAGTTATAATATCAATAATAAGAAAAGAGATGAAGATTTTATAAGAATTTCTTCAGATAAATTAGGTAAAAAACAAATCACAGGAAGTTTTAGAATAACAAGATTTATTGATAAAGACACAAACCAAAAAATCCATTATATACCAGCATTGGAATTGACATCTTACGGTGATACTAATGAAAAGGCTGATGAAATGATGAAGCAAGTGTTGAATAATTATTTTGATTTTTTATGCACCCTTTCAACTAAAATGCTGAGAAAAGAATTATTGGGAATAGGTTGGAAGCAGGATTTATTTAAAAATAAAGACTATTCAAAAGCTTATATTGATATAAATGGAAATTTGAATGAATTTAATGTGGAGGACTTAAAGATAGAAAATTTAGATTTACAAGCAGCATAAATGTTTAAGCCTATTAAAACTTCATGCTGGGAAAAATTCTTAAAGTATAAAGGTTTTAAAAAGATAGAATAAACTCAAGTCATCATCAATGGACAAAAAAGGGATTTAGAACAATGTCAGTATCGGGTAATGAGAAAGAAACTCCTTCATTTCATATAAAATCATGCTGTCAATCTATGAAAGTAAACACTGATGAAGTATATCAATGGGTTAAAGAAAATTGTTAAATTTTCACTAAATTTAAATAGATATAATATTACCTGATTTATTGCACTTAAAATACAACCTGCAGTCAATGATTTTAAAACACATTTAACATTTGTGGATGGAATGTGGGTTCAGTCAACAATATTTTAGCTTATTTTGAGTTTTTTATTTCTAAATAACGCAAACAGATGAAGCATTTTTTGATCCTGCTATTATTATTGTCCACTTCAATATCCTTGTTTTCTCAAACCAAAGAGTTTGAAAAAGCAAGACAGTACAACCTTAAAGGCAATTACAAAGGGGCTTTAAAGCAGATAGACAAGGCACTTGAATATCCCGATTATAAATATGATCCTGTATATTTAATCTTTAAATCGGAAATGCTTTATAAGCTTTCAAAAGATGAAGCTTATGTTAAAAAAAATCCGAATGTATTTAAAGATGCTTTGAAATATGCAGAAAAAAGTGTTCAGCACGATAGTACCGGTAGAATCAGGAATGTCAATAAAGAGTATCTGGATGAAATAATATCCTTGAATAATAAAGAAGGAAGGGAATCTTTTGATCAGGGAAGGTATCCAAAAGCTATCACATCGTTTAAAAGAAGTACAGAATTTGGAGCCGATACCTTTGCAACTGTGATGCTTGGTGAAAGCTACTGGGCAGATGGCAACAAGTTAGAAGCTATCAAATATTTTAAAACAGCCGTAAACTGGATTTATGAGGCCTATCTTGACAGCACTTCTGTAACTATGAATCCAAGATATAAAGAGCCATTCAGAAAACTGACATCTTATTATCTTGATAAAAAATCAAATTATGATACCGCCTGGACTTATGACAGAATGGGTGTTGAGTTGTTTCCTTACGATTTGAAACTGAAGGAATACAATTACACACTGATGCGTATTTCTACATACAATATGCGTCCTTCTCAGGAGTTTTTAAGTCTTGTTAAATTAGGACTCAGAGAATATCCTGAAGATTCATTTTTCAACGTTAAAGAAAATTCACTTTATTTTTTCCTTCTGAACAATGCCATCTCACTTAAAGAATATGGTTTTGCCGATTCTCTGGCAGAAAGTTTTGCTGAATCTAAAATTCAGAAGAGTAAGTATAAACAATTGGGGCAAATCAGGAAATATGATGTTTTTGTTTATGATAATAAAACACAAGTGTATTTTGAATGGGCAATGAATCTTCTGACATCAGGATTGACAAACGATGCTAAATTTATTTTCAGCAAATGGTCAAAGGAAGCAACAGGCAAAGGTTTTGAAAGCGCTGAGAGTTACACTATTGCAATTAAATCATTGCTTGATCAGAAGAATCTTTTCCTGATTAGAAACCTTTATGATTTTGCTGTTGCTGATTTTCCGGCAAATAAAACATTTAAAGAAGGAAGGCGTGACTATACTAAAAGTAAAAATCTGGCATTATTAGGCTCGAATGATCTTGTAGATTTGGTGCTTTTAAATTTAACTGTTGCGGCAGATTTTCCTAAAGATGCTGAATTTAAAAGTCAATCTAAAAGATTGATGCTAATGCTTATTGACCGCTCTGCTGACAGTGGTAATTTCAAGCTGGCAAATAAATATTTTGTGGAAGCAACAAAAAGATATCCTGAAGAAAAAGCTGCATTAAAAATACTGCAAAGGAAAATTGCCGAGCAGGATTTTATCTATAATTATGCAGGAACAAAAGTAACTTTAAAAGGAAAACCTGCACCAGGAGCACCTGAATATAACTGGAATGGTGTACCTAAAAATTGTGAACCAGGCAAAATGAGTGAAGCAATACAGTTTCGAATTATAGACAGGATAAATTATTTCAGAAGAAATTCCGGAGTTTCGGAAGAAGCTGTTTTAACAAAACAATACAATGAATATTGCGAATGGGCCGCGCTGATGTGCGAAGTAAATAAAACAATGAGTCACGAACCTGATGAAAACTGGCAATGTTTTACTCCTGCTGGTTTAGATGCACTGAAAGTTTCAATATTATCTAAAGATCAGAATCCTTCAATATCAGTTACGGCGGCAATGGGACAAAACCATAAAACAATGGGATTCAGACGCTGGATGCAATATCCTAAATCTAAATATATGGGAGTGGGTGCTGCTATAAACTATACTGCAATTTGGGCAGTAGACAATTCAGGTGAAGTTGACAGTGCAAAATATTCGGAAAAATTTATTGGATGGCCTTATTCAGGATTTGTACCTGACATGCTTCTGTTTAAAAAATGGACTTTCTCGCTGGATAAAAACCTTGTGGGTGCATTGGTTACCATGAAATATGCGGGTGGAGATGCAATAGAATTAGTTCAGGAAGAAATTATTAATGGTTACGGTTTGCCTACCATTGTCTGGGAACCAAAAATTACTGCAGCTGAGGCAACAGATAAGCCAATTGAAGTAACTGTAACATTGAAAAACGGTAAAGTTTATAAGTATGAGGTTAATGTATTTAAACCAAAATTGTAATTACTGAAAAATTGCACTGCCAATTCTTACAATGGTACTGCCTTCAGCAATTGCTAATTTATAATCCCCACTCATTCCCATCGAAATTTCTTTAAACTCAGTATTATTGCTGAAATAATCTGATTTTAAACTGTCAAAATGATTTTTAAGAGCACGAAATTGCCCGGTAACAGTAGCATCATTGCCATCAAGTTCAGCCATTCCCATAACCCCGGTCCAGATTATACCTGCAAGATTCAAAGCATTAGAATCTATAGATTGTATCAGTTCATTGTAATCAAATCCTGATTTGGTGTCTTCATTGGTAAGTTTGATTTGCAAAAGACAATTTATTTTTCTGTTGTTTTTAACAACTTCCTCACTGATAATTTCAGCAAGTTTAACTGAATCTACAGACTGAATAGTATTAATGAATGGCGCAATCTGCTTAACTTTATTACTTTGCAGGTGACCAATTAAATGCCATTCAATATCAGACGGAAGGTTATGCAATCTTTCAAGCAAAGGCTGAACTCTGTTTTCTGCAAAAGCCCTCTGACCTGTCTCATAAGCTTCCATAATTTCAGTTTCAGTGCGGAACTTTGAAACTACAATAAGTTTTATCTTTTCACCAATTTCTTTCTTAATGGCGGGAATGTTAGCTGCAATCATTAATTTTGTGTTTTTAAAGAAATAGAATCTGCGCAAAATTAATTCAAATACCCGTGGTTTAATCATTCTTCTTGCTATTTCGGCATTAAGTGCCTGTGGCAATAAAATAAAGGAAGTTGCAAGTAAGCCATCTTGGGTAATTCCGGAAAAAGAAATGGTAGATATACTGACTGATCTCAGTATTGCAAATGCTTCGTCATTTGCTGCCGAGGGGCCACAATCTCACGACAAGAAATCAGATTATTTATTTATTTACAAAAAGCACAAAACCAACGACAGCTTATTCAGAAAAAGCTCGGAATATTATTCAGGTTATCCTGAAGTTTACGAAAATATCTATGAACGTTTAGTTGACAATCTAAGTGAAATGCAGGCCAACAATGCAAAAATCAGCACCGACACATTATCCGGCAAACCTTGAGGAGAAGCTCGGCTTCGATAAAGTAAAAGCCTTCGTTTCTTCATCTTGTAGTACCGATTTGGGGAAGTCATTTTCTGAAAAAATCCGTTTTAGTACTGAAATGGATAAAATCTCTGAATGGCTAAAACAAACCGATGACATGCAAAGACTGATGGGGTCTGGCTTTTATCTTCAACTTCCACAAGACCTGCTTGAACATTTGCAACAATTAAATGCACTCACTGTAGATGGTTTGTTTCTTTATGAAGATCAGTTGTATTCACTTAAATCTTTACTGATTTCAATTACTGTAACCGTTAAAGCAATAGCAAATGATCCTGAACTTTATCCAGCTCTTTTCAGAATAATTGAAGACATTCAACCTCTGGATGACTGTATTAAAATTATTGATGGCGTACTTGATAAAGAAGGTAAACTTCGCTTCGATGCTTCACCGGAATTAAAGAAAATAAGTCAGGGCATTCAGCAGAAAGAAAAAGATGTCCGAAGACTGCTTACTGCAAAGTTTGAATATGCGAGAAAGCAAGGCTGGGCTGGGGATACCGGTATTACAATCAGAAATGAAAGACTTGTTATTCCTGTTATTGCTGAACACAAAAGAAAGATCCCGGGTTTTGTTCATGATGATTCTCAATCGGGTAAATTTTTATACATCGAACCGGTAGAATGTCTTGAAGAAAACAATCTGCTTAAGGAGCTTTATATCGAAAGAAAAAAAGAAGCTGAGCGAATATTGAGAGAAGTGGCAAGACAGCTTTCTCCTCATTATCAGAATATTACTTTCTCGATCAGACGTATGGGATTGCTTGATTTTATCAGCGCCAAAGCAAGGTTTTCTTTGCAGACAATTTCAATAGTTCCGGATTTAAATGAAGATGCTGAAGGTTTAATATTACAGGCAGCAAGACACCCAGTTTTGTTTCTTCAAATGAGCAGACAAAATTTACAGGTTGTTCCTCTCGATATTGAACTTAATGAATTGCAAAGGTGCATCGTGGTATCAGGTCCGAATGCCGGTGGTAAATCGATTACCCTTAAAACAGTCGGACTTCTGCAATATATGCTTCAGTGCGGTTTCCCTGTTCCTGCAAAAAATGGAACAGCAATGAGATTGTTCAGCAGTATTTTTATTGACATTGGAGACAACCAGTCTATTGAACAGAATTTAAGTTCATACAGTTCACATTTAAAAAGTATGAAGCATTTTATAAATAATGCAAATGAAGACACTTTGTTTTTAATTGATGAGTTGGGTACAGGAACAGATCCTTTATTGGGTGCACCTATGGCAGAGGCTATTCTTGAAACACTTTTTGCAACAGGTGCTTATGGAATTGTTACCACGCACTTTAGTAATCTGAAAACATTTGCATCCAATACAGAAGGCATGGTAAATGCCGGAATGGCTTATGATTTAGAGCATCTGGAGCCCTTGTACAGACTTCAGGTTGGAGTTCCCGGCAGTTCGTTTACTTTTGAGGTAGCAAAGAAAATAGGACTCAATAAAAAGGTTTTAAACCTGGCTTTAGAAAAGAATAAAAGTAACGAGTTTCTTGATCTTGAAAATCTTTTATCCGAAACAGAAAGATCTAAAAATGAAACTGAATCATTAAAACAAAGATTAAAGGAAAAGGAAAGTTATTTCAATGATCTGATAAGCGAATATGAAAAACTGAAAGTTGATATTCTTGGTAACAGGAAGAAAATAATTTCTGATGCCAATTTAAAAGCATTACAGCTTGTATCAGATGCCAACAAAGATATTGAGCGTACCATAAAAGAAATAAAAGAAAATAAAGCGGATAAGGAAAAAACAAAAGAAGTTCGCGAGAAGCTTAATGTTAAAGCAAAAAAAATTACCGAACTTTTGAAAAAAGAAGAAGTGGCTGCTGAAGAAATTATTGAAGAATCGGTTGCTAAATTCAAATTAAAACCGGTTGTTTTCATTCCCGGTATGTTGGTTCAGATAAAAGAATCTACATCAAAAGGTGAAATTCTGGAGTTAAATAAAAGTAAGGCTTTGGTGCTGTTTGGCATTATGCAAACCTGGGTTAAATTGACAGATATTGAGCCATATTCGGGTAGTAACAGACAGGAAAAAAAGCAAGCTAAAGAATATTCTGATGCTATGTTTAATAAAAAAACATTGTTTAGCACCGACCTTGATATCCGCGGAGAGCGCGGCGATGCAGCTATGCAGAAAGTAACTGAATGGCTGGATGACGCCCACATGCTTGGTTATTCCAAATTGAAAATTATTCACGGAAGAGGAACCGGTATTTTGCGCAGACTAATGACAGATAAATTGAAGTCGCTGAATTATGTCAGTGGATGGCAATCTGAGAGTGAACAATTTGGAGGCGATGGTGTTACTTTAATTGAATTAAAATAGAATGAAGTGTTTAATAGTTTTAATTTTTTGCAGTTTTTGCTTTTCTTTAAATGCTCAGAAGAAAAAAGCTGATGCAATTTATTACAATGGTGTTGTTTATAGTGTAGATGATTCTTCATCTATGCAGCAGGCTTTTGCAATAAAAGATGGAAAATTTTTAGAAGTTGGCTCAACAAGTTTTATCCTTTCCAAATATGAATCTACAATAAAAATTAATTTGAAAAAAAAA
>JACMRS010000125.1 GCA_014376345.1 Bacteroidia bacterium
ACGGTTCCGATATCTCTGCCATCCATCACCACACCTTTTTTGAAACCCAGTAATTGTTGTCTGGTTACAAGAAATTTTCTTACAGCACTTATTTTACTGACAGGACTAACAAGATTTGCAACTTTCATAGACCGGATCTCCTTTTCAACATCCACATCATTTAATATAATATGATGAAAGTTTGAGCCTTCGTTATAATCAAATTCTATTTGTAATGTTGGCAAAAGTTCTTCAATCGATTGAAGATCATCAAGACTGATTTTGTTGCGAATAATTGCAAGTGTAACTGCGCGGTACATAGCACCACTGTCTATAAAAAGATAACTCAGTTCTGATGCTATGGCTTTGGCAAGAGTGCCTTTGCCGCAACTTGAATGTCCATCAATCGCTATATTAATACTTTGCGACATAATTATGCATTTAGTACGCCTGCAGGCTTCAGTAATTCCTGAATCTGAGATAGTACATAATCAACTTCTTCTTTAGTATTATATTTTCCAAAGGAAAATCTGACAGGTGTATGATCCAGATTTTTTCCGATAGCTCTGATAACATGAGATCCTTTATTAGAACCTGAAGTGCAGGCACTTCCTCCGGAAACTGCAATACCACGAAGATCAAATCCAAACAAAAGCATTTCGTTTAAATCAGAAGGAGGGAAGGCTACATTTAAAACTGTATACAGACTTTTTTCCTCAGGGTTGCCATTAAATTTAATTTCCGGAAACTGATCTTTCAGACATTCAATCATATAAGTTTTAACAGCCTGTATTTGTGCTGATTTAGTTTCACATTCCCGCATACATATTTCGAATGCTTTGGCCATGCCAACTATACCATAAATGTTTTCAGTGCCACCCCGAAGGTCGCGCTCCTGAGAACCACCTGTAATCAATGGTTGTATTTTTAATTTTTTGCTGATGTATAAAAATCCAACGCCTTTCGGTCCGTTAAATTTATGTGCTGCTCCGGTTGCAAAATCAACCGGCATGTTCTCAAGGTCCATTTTATAATGTCCCATTGTCTGCACAGTGTCGCTATGAAAATAAGCGTTGTGTTTTTTGCAAAGTTCACCTGTTTTGGTAATATCTAAAAGTGCGCCAATTTCATTGTTAGCATGCATCAGACTTACTAATGAACCAGGAAATTCAATGAGTAATCTTTCTAAATCTGAAAGATCAATATGTCCTTCAGAAGTCACTTTTACAAAATGCATTTTTACAATACCTTTCTTGTCAAGTTCCTCTGCAGTATGAAGTACAGCGTGATGTTCTGTTGGTGAAGTGATAATATTTTTAATGCCAAGACTTTCAACACCGCACCTGATTGCGAAATTGTCTGCTTCTGTGCCACCGCTTGTAAAACAAATTTCTCCGGGAGTGACATTCAGTAAAGCAGCAATAGTTTTTCTGCTCTGCTCGAGAAGCGCTTTAACTTTTCTGCCATAGCTGTGAGAAGAAGAAGGGTTTCCGAAATCTTCGCGCATCACAGGGATCATTGTCTCAAGAACTTCAGGATCAATGGGTGTTGTGGCGGCATTATCGAAATATACTTTCATAAAATTATTGAAATCCGTTTTCGCTGTTTATGTAACAAAGAATTTTATAGGCAAGTTTGGCGCAGTTGAATTGTGTCAGAATTTCACCTTCTTTCGGGGCGCATTCTACAATATCAAAACCAATTATTTTTCTTGCTTTAACTACTTTTTTAAGAAATCTAAGTCCTTGTCCCCATTCCAGTCCGCCCGGCTCAGCTGTACCAACTGCAGGCATTACACTTGGATCGAAACCATCTGCATCAATGCTGATGTAAACTTTTTCGCCAAGTTTTTCAATACAAGCATCCATCCATTTGTCATCCCTGTCGAGCATGTGAGCATACCAGGTATTTATTATTGGTGATGATTTTATAAGATCTGCTTCTTGTTTACACTGTGCTCGTATTCCAATCTGGCAAAGTGGCACACCAAGTTCATGAACCCTTGCCATTACACTGGCATGTGAATAGGGATTGTCATGATATTCTAAGCGCAAATCTGAATGAGCATCAATTTGTAATAAAGTAAATTCTGTATGTTGCTTTTTTAAAGCTTTAACAAAACCAAGAGTGACAGTATGTTCGGCACCAAATGAAACAACAAATTTATTGTTGTCAAGATGGGTCGATGTTTCTGATTCAATGTAATTAATAGCAGCCTCGTCTGTTAAGTCTGTAAAATCAAGTTCAGGCATAGTTGCAATACCGAAATTCTTGAAAGCTTCGCTATCAGTTTCTTCGTCGTAAAACTCAACAAAATGAGATGCTTCTACCATTGCTTTAGGCCCGAATTTAGAGCCTTGAAGATAAGAAGATGTATATTCGTAGGGTACCTGTTGAATAACAACTTTAGAAGATTCATAATTGAAAAATTCCGGCTCTGAGATGCCCAGAAAGTTTTCTTCTGTTGGTAACGATTTCATTTTTTTTTGTACTTTGGTTAAGTGGTTTAGTTTATTGAAGGTCTATCGCTAAATACTTTTACAACAATTATTTTACGCGTTCCATGTATTCTATGGTACGCAAGTCTATTTTTACTTTATCACCAATGTTTACAAACAAAGGAACTCTGATTTCTGCGCCTGTTGAAACCGTAGCGGGCTTCAAAGTATTAGTTGCTGTGTTGCCTCTTACGCCAGGTTCTGTGTATGTAATTTCTAGCTCTACGTGGTTTGGTGGTGTAGCGCCGATAGGATTGTCGTCACCTTCAAAAGATACCAGAACCTGCATGCCTTCAATCATAAAAGCAGCGGCGTCTCCAAACATTACTGAAGGTATACCATGTTGCTCAAATGTTTCATTGTCCATGCAAACAAGATTATTGTCTTCTTTGTAAAGATATTGTAACTCACGCACTTCAACCCTTACTATTTCAACAGATTCACCGGTGCCAAAACGGTATTCAGCAAGTTTACCAGATTTAGCATTCCTCATTTTTGCTTGATAAAAAGCACGAAGATTACCCGGTGTCCGGTGTATGAATTCTATTATCTGAACAAGCTCGCCGTTATGGCGGATGAATGTTCCATTTGAAAGATCTGCTGCTGTTGACATTGTTATTTATTTACTTAAGGTGCAAAAATAAGACAAAATCCCCGCAGTTTCTATATGATGTTTAAGGTTATAGTTGATTGGTATTTTGGGCGTGCCCTCGTTTGTGCAAAATAATATTTACGAAATAATTAATCTGGAGGCACAAACGAGGTCAGGCTCCAGCCACTCGCTTCCACGCATAGAAAAAATGCGAGGCGAGCTCAAACAATGGCAGTATCCTTCACGCGGGTTTAATATTTATTATTAATTGCGGACAAACAAATGTGTTCGGCTACTACTTACTAAATCATTCTATAAAGATTCCAAAAACCGCATCAGGTTTTCTCTGTCTTCTTTACTGAGTTTGGTAAACTTTACTCTCGTTCCTTCTGCTTCACCACCATGCCACAAAATTGCTTCGATAAAACTTCTTGCCCTGCCGTCATGAAGGAAAAAATTATTTCCGTTTATTCTGTTTGTTAAGCCAAGACCCCACAATGGCGGCGTTCTCCACTCATTGCCATTTGCTTCAAACTCTGATCTGTGATCTGCAAGTCCTTCACCCATATCATGCAAAAGTAAATCAGAATATGGCCTTACAACTAAATTTGAGAGTGGACCAAAGCTCACGTCTGTTCGTGTAGTTTGCACATCGGCGTGGCATTTAATACAGCCTGTACTTCGGAATATTTTTGATCCGGCAATAACATTTAAGTCATTCACATTTCTTCTTGCAGGTACTGCAAGCGTGCGCATATAAAATGTTAAAGCATTAACAAATGAATCCGGAATGTCTATAGCACTCGTTTCTGATAATGCAGACATTTGTGGTTGACCAATAGCATTTTTAAAAGGAAAAATATGAGAGGTAACACCGATATCTTCGTTTAGCGCCTTAGCAACTTGTCCGATAATATCAGGTGTGCTTGCTTTCCAACCCAGTCTTCCCAAGGCCACAGTTTTTTTATTATAGTCCCAAACATAATTTGGACGGCCGGAAATACCATCGACATTGTTGTCGTTGGCATCTGCATTTCTAAGTATTGAAGATTCACTAATACTTTCCAGAATTCCAATTCCAAATGTTGGCCTCGACATCCTTGCAGACAATAAATATCCTGCAGGCAATGGTTTGTATGGATTATTAATAGAATAAACAGGTTCTCTCAATTCTACTTTAGTGCCGTCGGCAAGAGTAATTATAGTGTAAACCCAGGTAACTGAAATAGTGGCTTCTGGAGCAGCTCCTGCTATGGCTCTGTCCTGAAATTGTAAGCCAAATCCAGGAAGTGGATTTGGTCCGCCGTTAATATCGTTTCCGGGTAAACTTGTTTTCAAAAAAATACTTTGTGAAACAGAAGAAGTATTAAATGGCGTTCCCCTTCCTTCATTTACATGGCATCTGTTGCAACTTATATTGTTAAATATTGGTCCGAGACCACCATGCCCTGCCAGTGATGAAGGTGAAGTTACAAAACTCTGACCGAAAAGTTTGTCTCCAAAATCATGAAAACGCATTTCAGCCTCTGTAAGTCCCGGAATAACTTGTCCGAAGGCTGAAGAAGATTCGTCAAAAACTGTAGCTGCATCTGCACTGAGTCTTTCATCAAGGAGGGCATCGTCAAACTCTCCAGGTTTTTTACACGCGCCAATTCCCCAAAGCAATATAATTATTGCTGATATTCCAATTTTTATATAAATAGATGACTTCAACTTGATTCGTTTTTATATTAGTCTGTTACATGCAAATGAATTAATGGCAATATGCCATTTTCAATATTATTTTTTAAATCATCAAGTGCTGCAATTGTATTGCTGATGTTGGGTCTTTGTTTAATAATTGCATTGCCAAAAGTAGTATTATAACTACCCAGATTTTGAATGATTGCATTAAATTTAATTATGATATCCTGATCAAGTGATTTATTGTATTGTTTTACAAAGTCAGAAATTGATGTTTTAGTTTTCGAATCGTATTTATTCATGTATGCATCCCTTGCACCGATAATATTATTCTTAAAATCTGTAAACGAATTTTTACTGAATTGAGATTCTTCAAGTGTTGAATCAAAAGTATTAAATGGTTCTGAAATTTTAGAAGCTCCTACTTCTTCAACAATACCTGTTATTGCATTTGTTATTTCAAGCAAAGCTGCTTTTTTAGTTGGGTAAGTTGCATTTCCGTTACCGGCGGTAACAAGTTCATTCCTGTAGTTACCTTGGGCCGGATTCCATTCGGTATACATTTTAGTAGTTATAGTTAAAAGATCAGCACATAAAGCACCGAGATATTCTTTTTCTCTTGCAGTAAAATCAGCAGCCAGCCTGTTTCCGTTCTTGCCGAAAATAAGATATTCGATGGCGTGAAAGCCTTTAAGAGAAGTTGATAGCGAAGCTACATACGAGGGTGTAAATGTGTTTGAAGTAGCCATTACTGAATCAAGGTCAACACTGTTTAAAGGCCAGTCGTCAATGGATGGATCAAGTTCAAGTGTAGCAACCGGACCAAATAAAAAGCACTCTGTAGTTTCCCATGCTTCACGGGTTCTGAACCAGTCTGCACGAAGGATATTTAGTTTTTCTTGTGTTGATCCTGATATGAAATTATCTGCATCAGATTTCATATATCCTGCTTCATTTTTTAATGATTCGTATTTTGGAACTACTGTGTTGTCCACGAAATCTGTAATCACTGCTTCATTGCTATAAGATGCAGCGTTATCAGGGCCAGGATTGTTATCTTTACATGAAAGAATTAATAATGATGCAAGTAAAGTGAAAATAATTAAATTTTTTGTCATGATATTATAAGTTGATTTTCTTTAATTGTGGTTGTTAATTTTTTTAACGGATCTGTTGGGGGACCAGTTGTAACGCTGCCGTCAAGGGCGAATGAACTGCCGTGAAGTGAGCAATTAAATCCTTTTGGATTGACAATAAGGTTCCAATCCTGATGGGTACATTTCATAACAAGAGCT
>JACMRS010000126.1 GCA_014376345.1 Bacteroidia bacterium
AATTGCAATTTTTCTTGATTTAATTGTATCTTTAATTGTATGAGTCATACTCAGCTCAGCAGATTTTTTTATTTTAGATTCAACTTTAATTGGCTGGTAATCTTTCAGATCTGCATCAGCAGGAAAACTGTGGTTCATAGGAAAATCAGGATGAGCAGGAACTGGCATTCCTAAAGCATCTGCAACTTGTGCAGCTAAATCCATATCAACTTGTGATAATAATCCTAACATGCGTCTTCTGATATGCACGCGTTCTACTTTTCCAAGTTCAAATCTCAATGCATCAATCAGATGCTTTTTCTCTGCCGGTGATTGGCTGTTAAAAAACATAGTAGCCTGACTGAAATGATCGAAAAAGCTTTTGCTTCTTTCACGGATTTTTACTGCATCAATACGTTCGGTATGACTGGTAAAGCCACCTGCCACTGCCTTTGCCTGAAACGGACAACCGTTGCTGATTGTGTTAGGTTCGTAGCTTGTATGACTTTTATTAATTGTCTGCCTCATGTGCCCGTCGCGCTGATTGTTGTGTACAGGAGCAACCGGACGGTTGATTGGAATCTCATGAAAATTCGGACTACCCAATCTTTTCAGTTGTGTATCGGTATAAGAAAAAAGTCTGCCTTGCAACAAAGGATCATTTGTAAAATCTATACCCGGAACAATGTGACCGGGATGAAATGCAACCTGTTCAGTTTCTGCAAAGAAATTATCAGGATTGCGATTCAGTGTCATTTTTCCGATACGCTGCACAGGTACCAGTTCTTCAGGAATTAATTTGGTTGGATCAAGAAGGTCGAAATCAAATTTATGTTCATCAGCATCAGGAATAATCTGAACGCCAAGTTCCCACTCAGGGAAAGCTCCAGCTTCGATAGATTCCCAAAGATCTCTTCTGTGAAAATCAGGATCTTTACCTGAAATCTTCTGAGCTTCATCCCAACAAACCGAATGTACACCAAGTAAAGGTTTCCAATGGAACTTTACAAAATGTGAAACTCCCTCTTTATTGATAAAACGGAAAGTATGCACGCCGAAACCTTCCATCATTCTTAAACTACGCGGAATGGCACGGTCGCTCATCACCCACATTATCATGTGCATGCTTTCGGGCATCAGAGAAATAAAATCCCAGAAAGTGTCGTGTGCCGAGGCAGCTTGTGGCATTTCATTGTGAGGCTCAGGTTTTACTGCATGTATAAGATCAGGAAATTTAATGGCATCCTGAATAAAGAAAACCGGCATATTATTACCCACAAGATCATAGTTACCTTCTTCTGTATAAAATTTTACAGAAAAACCTCTTACATCACGTGCAAGATCAGATGAACCTCTTGAGCCGGCAACGGTTGAGAACCTTACAAATACCGGTGTCTGTCTTGTAGTATCATTTAGAAAACCGGTTTTAGTATATTTTTCCATGGACTCATAAAGTTCAAAAACACCATGTGCTGCTGAACCTCTTGCATGCACAATTCTTTCAGGAATACGTTCATGATCGAAGTGGGTTATTTTCTCACGAAGGATGAAATCTTCGAGTAAAGTAGCACCCCTTTCACCAGCCTTCAGAGAATTCTGATTGTCATTAATAGGCAGACCCTGATTTGTTGTCAGAGCATGACCTTCCGGATTTTCAGTATCACTTTGCAGGTTTATTACTTTCTGGTTATCTTTTACCAAAGGTTTCTGTAAGTCTTTTTTCTTAGCCATTTGTAATATTTAATATGTTTTGTAAAAGTAGTTATAAAGTTTCCATGCAACTATTCTAACAGCATTTAATATTACAAATATTGAAAATAATCAGATTAAAAGTTTACAAATAAGACTTTGAATGTTACATAATTTCGAGGGGAAAATAATAAATTACGAATTACGGAATTACGAATTACGAATAGGTTGAATCATTTGTTTGAGATAGATTTGGTGAGAAATTGCAAATCTGCTTTTGGGAAGAATAACTAATTACAAATTACGGAATTACAAATTACCAATATGAAAAAGAAATTACGAATTATGGAATTACGAATTACTAATTGGTGGATTTTATAATTGCTGATGGTTTATAAATTTGCTGATGGGTTAAATCCTCATCAGCAAAGTCTCTAAAACCTATTTAAATACTCAACCAATTCATCCGGTGTCAGAATAAAGTCGGGTGAACTGTAGTCTATCGCTTGCTGTGGCATGAATGGAAACGATGCTGTGGCAGGCTCCTGAGCTATGGTGGTGCCACCACCCCTTTTGACGATTTTAAATCCATCTGCGCCATCAGAATTACTTCCTGACAACAGCACAGTTATCAGCTTTTCCTTATAAACCTCAGAGGCCGACTCAAATGACACATCAATACCCGGTCTGCTGTAATTTACTTTTTCAGAATAATCCAACGACATCGTGCCGTCATCTTCAAACAACAAATGGTAATCCGGTGGTGCTATATAAATTGTTCCCGGTTCTAATATTTCCTTATCTTCTATTTCCCTAACAGGAAGATTTGTTTTTGTAGAAAGCAAACCGGATAACAAAGTATCACTCGTTTTTTTTCTGTGTAAAACAATTACAAGCGAAAAGCCTATTGTTGTTTTTAACGCCGAAACTGTTTTTAAAATCACTTCAAGACTGCCTGCCGAACCGCCCATAATAACCAATGAATACAAAGTGCTTACACCAGCTTTCTCCATATTTTATCCTTATCGAGTTGCTTATATTTGTTTTGGACTGAACTGAATTTCAGTGTTTCTTTTGAACCCAATGCAAGGTATGAAAGCACACCAAGACTTGAATCAAAAAGTGTGAGAACCCTGTCTTGTAATTCTTTATCAAAATAGATCAGCACATTGCGGCAAAGTATTAAGTCGAACTCGTTAAATGACGCATCAGAAGTTAAATTATGAGTAGAAAAAATCATCTTAGTGCTAATGTCTTCCTTAAACAGACAGCGGTCATACATGCAAGTATAATAAGATGAAAAGTCTTTTGTTCCACCCGAAGCAATATAATTTTCTGAATATTGTTTCATATTACTTAAGGGAAATATACCCTTTCTGGCTGTTTCAAGTACTCCCGGATTAATGTCAGTTGCGTACAACAAAGATTTTTGCAACAGGTTGGCTTCTTTCAAAAGTATGGCCATTGAATACACTTCTTCACCCGAAGAACATCCTGCATGCCAGATTCTGATAAAAGGTTTAGTTGCTAAAATTGGAATAACCTGCTCACGCAATGTTTTATAAAAACCAGGATCACGAAACATCTCTGTCACATTAACAGTGATCTCTTCTATAAATCTTTGAAGGTAATTTTTATCACTCCTCAGTCGGTGCCTGAACTCTGTAAAGCCCATAAATTTATCAAGGGTATAGAGACGCGTAATTCTTCTTCTCAGAGAAGCTTTTGAGTAATAATGGAAATCGTAGCCATAAATAGTCAACAGATCTTCCAGCAATATTTCTATGTGTTCATCACTGATCATTTTCTGTTTTTATAAATTTAGCGATGACAGTCAGAAGTTTGTCTACATCTATTGGTTTAGAAATATAATCATCAGCACCTGCACTCAGACATTTCTCTCTGTCGCCAATCATTGCCTGAGCTGTAACGGAAATCACGGGCAGGTTTAATCTTGCATTTTTAATAGCAGGAATTGCCTCATAGCCATCCATTCCGGGCATCATCATATCCATCAGTACAATTCCTATAGACGGATCTGAAGCCATCTCTACAGCATCCTTTGCATCAAGGCAAGACAAACAAGTATATCCACGCGAATCAAGTGTTTCTTTCAATGCAAAAATATTGCGCGGATCATCATCCACAATCAGTACTTTTCCTTTTGATGCCATTTTACTTCCTTTCATAAAGCCATACTCTTAATAATGATATCAGCTGATCTATATCAACCGGTTTAGTAATATAATCTGAAGCCCCTGCGCTAATACACTTTTCTCTGTCTCCACACATTGCTTTCGCAGTAACAGCTATTACAGGAAGCTTTTTATATTTAGTATTCTTTCTTATCTGTCGTGCAGTTTCATAACCATCAATTCCCGGCATCATCATATCAAGAAGTACCACATCAATACCCGGATTTTCAGACAGTTTTTCAAGTGCCTCTCTCCCATCAATTGCAGTTACTACATCTACCTTATACTTCTCAAGTGATTTCGATAATGAGAAAATATTCCTAACATCATCATCTACCACAAGTATCTTTTTACCTTCTAAAACTTCATTTAGTATGCCCAGTTTTCTGTGACTTGAAGTTTTAGCAGGTGCAGGTACTTGTCCTTCTACAAGATGAAGAAATAAAGAAACTTCATCCAGCATTCTCTGATATGAGTTTGCGGTTTTTACTACTATTGAATCTGCATACTTTTTAATTTTCTGCTCTTCGGTGAGTGAAAGACTTTTACCAGTGAATATAATAATAGGCAGATTTTTAAGTGCCGGATCATTCTTTGCTGCTTCAAGCATTTCGTAAGCTTTGATATCCGGAATACCCATATCAAGTATCACACAATCAACATCCTGAGTTTTTAACGCTTCAATACTTTCATTTATATTTTCACGTACTTCACTGTTAATTTTAAAAGATTCAAGAAAATAAGAAAGTGCCTTGGCATGCTTTGGATTCTCTTCAACAATTAAAACCTTTTTAGTTTTTCTGTTTAATACAAACTCAAGTTTATTGAAAACATCCTGCAGCTGTTCAAAAGCAACGGGTTTATCTATAAAATCAACTGCACCTCTCAACAAACTTTTATTTTTAACTTTATGAGATGACATAATGTGAACGGGAATATGCCTAGTAACAGGATTGTTTTTAAGACTGTCCATTACCTCCCATCCACTCTTGATTGGCAATTGAATATCCAGAAGAATTCCAACCGGCTTATATTTTTCTGCCATTAAAATTCCTTCATCACCTCTTACAGCAACTATCCCTTTATAACCTTTATTCCTAGTGTATCCCAATAGTATTTTAGCAAAATCTGTATCGTCTTCAATAATCAATATTGTACGGTCATCTTTATTTACAGTTTCTCTATCATCCTCTACATCTGCAGGTATTGTTTCTGATCTGAACCCTGCAGCCCACAATTCATTTTCTTTGTCATTACTTTTTGTAATTTCAAAATTATTCTGATCAGAGTTAGCTACAAATTCATTATGCTCAGGCTTGTTAACTGGAAGCAGAACGGTAAACTCACTTCCTTTTCCGACCTCACTTTTAAGGGAAATTTCACCACCCAACAATTTTACCAATTCCCTACTAATAGATAAACCTAAACCTGTTCCACCAAATTGTCTTTTAGTTGAGCCGTCTGCTTGCTGAAAAGCTTCAAAAACAAGCTTTTGCTTACTTTCAGAGATTCCAATTCCGGTGTCTGAAACAGTAAATTTAATTGTGTTTGAATTCTTGTTTTCTATTGAAAGCTCAACCGAACCTTCGGCTGTAAACTTCAATGCATTACTGATCAGATTCTTTAATATCTGACCAACTTTTACTTTATCAGTTTCAATATATTCAGAACTTTTTTTATCAATAACAACATCAAAGGTTAACCCTTTTTCTTTAGCTAAAGGATTAAATAAATTCTTAAGTTCGACAACAATTTCATCAACACTTGAATCAAGGTATTCCATCTCCATTTTGCCTGATTCAATTTTCGAAAGATCCAAAATTTCATCAATCAAATTAAGCAATCCGTTTCCTGAACTCTGTATCACTTTAGCATATTCAACCTGTCCCCCTGTTAAATTTTTCTCATTATTTTCTGATAGTAATCTGCTCAATAACAATATCGAATTTAATGGCGTACGCAACTCATGAGACATGTTTGCAAGAAATTCAGATTTATACTTGCTATTGAGTGCAAGCTCTTCAGCTTTTCTTTGAATCTCTATGTTTTTTTCTTCAAGAAGACTGGTTCTTTCTTTAAGTTCACCGTTTGTTTGTTGAAGTTCTTCCTGCTGTACTTTCAATTCTTCTTCAGAAGCGTGCAGATTCTGTGCCTGAGCCTCAAGCTCTGAATTTAAATGCTCCAGCTCCTCATGTTGCGATTGCAATTCTTCAGCCTGTGTTTGTGTTTCTTCAAGAAGATTTTGCAATTTCAAATAACTCATAGCAGCATTCAATCCAATTGCCATTGGCTCTGCACTTAATTCCAGAAATTCAACATGCAATTCACGAGGCGGTTTAAGAAATCCAAGTTCGAGAATACCAATACTATTATTTTGATAAATTAAAGGAACGATAACTAATGTTACCGGAGGCGTATCAATCATTGAAGAAATTATGTTCGGAGCATCTTGAGGTATATCATTTATGATCAATATTTTGCGATTTAAAGCCACTTGTCCAAGGAGACCTTCACCATTATTGAATTCTGATATAACATCAGCAGCAGCATAAGAACCTGCTAATTTGTAATTGTTATTATCTTCACTTAAATAAATAGTTGCAAAAGGAGCTTTAACATGCTCTGTAATACATGAAAGAAGATTGGAAGTAAGCGTGTTTATATTTCTTTCTCCTCTAATAGCATCGCCTAATTTTACTGCACCTTCCTTCAACCAGTTTTCCCTTTGTATCTTATTAAAATTTGATTCAAGAGACACGGCCATATTATTCAGAGCAACAGAAATTCTACCTATTTCATCTTCGGAATTGTCTGATGAACGGGTTTCAAAATAACCTTCAGCAATTTTATTTGTAACATTTTCAATGTAAGAGATTCTGTTTTTAGTCTCCTTATAAAGACTCTCATCTTCCAGCTGCTTCAGCAATCGGGAATCTAGCTCAAATTTTATTTTATTGAAGGCGAAAACTGTAATCAACAATGAAATTATAGCCGCAATCACCATAATAACCGGCGTGTAATTAGAATATTTATTGAGTTGGGCTGTGCGGATAATCATAAGTTGCTTTTCCTCACGCTTTATCTGCTCCATTTTAATCTCAATATCGGTCATGAGCCTCTTACCTTTCAGCAACTCATTGAAATTTGTTGTAGAATCTAACAATCCATTAAGTCCCTTAAATTTAGTAATATTAACTATTTTCTCCATTTGCCTGAATTTTTCTTCAATCAGCACCTTTGTTTCCTGAATATTTTTTTGCTGTTTAGGATTATCTAAAGTAAGGTCACGCAGTTTTGTAACGCCATCTAAAACATTGGAATAACCTTCTTCATATTTAGTATAACTTGACTGGTCCTTTGTCAACAAATATCCCCGCTGACTAGTTTCAGCATCCCTTAACTTTGAAATTACTCCTTCAGCTTCAAACAGTACATCATAAGTATGAGTTACCAGACTTGAACTATTTATGAGATTTTGAATGCTATAAACTGATGCAAACAATGAAAACAGCAGAATAACTGATGAGATAACAAATACGATTCTAAGATTTCTTATAATTGGCAAAGATGCTTGCATAAATTGTTGTTAATTCTAATTTTTATATTCAGAGTAAATATCTTCTTGTTTTAATGGAAGTACTATAATAAAGCTTGCTCCTTCACCTTCCACACTTTTTGCAGTAATAATTCCATTGTAGCGGTCAATTACTTTCTTTGCAATAGCCAGTCCAATGCCTGTACCCTCAAAACTTTCACGGTCGTTGAGTCTTTGAAAAATGGTAAAGATTCTGTCGAGGTACTTTTCGTCAAACCCTATACCGTTATCAGTTACAATTAGCCGGCAATATTTACCATCTTTATCGGGTTTGCTATTAATATCTTTTTCTGCAATAAGTTCTGAAGTAATATCAAGAACAGGTGGAACGCCAAGTCTTGAAAATTTAAGTGCATTGCTGATAAGGTTTTGAAATACCTGCCTGATCTGACTCGGAACTGCATCAATAACAGGAAGCTTTCCTAGATTAATAGTGGCTCCTTTTTCTTCAATTGTCAACTCAAGGTCTGAAAGAATTTCTTCAATCACAATATTCAGATTGGTAGGTTTAAAAAGGATTGATACTGAAAGTCTAGAATAATTGAGAAGATCATTAATCAGACTCGACATCCTTTCTGAAGATTTAATGGTGCGGTTGAGGTATGACATCACTTCCTTATTGTCTTTAAGATATTTATCTCGAAGTATAAAACTGAAAGTCTGAATTTTACGCAAAGGTTCTTTCAGATCATGTGAAGCCACCCAGGTAAATTGCTGCAATTCATGATTTCGGTTTTCAAGTTCTTCATTTTTAACAACCAATTCACGTGTTCTTTCCCTTACACTGTTTTCTAGCAGTTCATGCGAATTCTTTTGTTGCTGAATATCTGTAAAAGTTCCAACCCACCTTATTACATTGGCACCTTGTTTTACAGGTATTATTCTTAGAAGATAACATAAATATTCTTTATCATTGAGTTTTCTGATTCTAACTTCATCAACAAACTCGATACCTTTTTTAAAAGATTTGATCCATTTGGTATAAATTATTTTATCATCAGGATGAGGTTCGGGAAATGTATTATAGGCTGATGCATAATCATCCCATTTTTTATTTACATAATCTAT
Organism: Bacteroidia bacterium; assembly: GCA_014376345.1. Taxonomy (GTDB): domain Bacteria; phylum Bacteroidota; class Bacteroidia; order NS11-12g; family UBA955; genus JACMRS01. The sequence continues at coordinate 8,527 of JACMRS010000126.1, forward strand.
TTGTCCATTTGCATTAAGAGAAAAGGCAATCTGAGGTAAAGATTCCATAACTGAACGGAGTTCCTGAATTCTGTCTCCTAACTCATTTTCAGCTTGTTTACGAATTTCAATTTCACTGATCAGGTTAGCCTGAATTCTGTTAAGTTCATTTTTTTGTTCAGAAAGCTTATAAAATGTTTTAACCTTTAACAGCAATATATCAGGATCAACCGGCTTTGTAATATAATCGGTTGCACCTGCGTTATATCCTTTAGTAATAAATTGTTTCTCGGTATTGGCTGCTGAAAGAAATATTATCGGAATATCTTTGGCTTTATTAAAACCTGATATGGCTTCGGCTACTTCAAAACCATCCATTTCAGGCATCTGTACATCCAGTATAATTAAACAATAACTGTGCTTTAATATCTTTTTCAGTGCTTCTTCTCCCGAAAGTGCAGAATCTACTTTGAATTCATGTTCCTCAAGTGTGCTTTTTAAAGAAAATATATTTTCAGGTCTGTCGTCTACAATCAATATCATATTCTAATTATCATTTCTGTTTTATTTAATAAATATTTAAGTGCTTTTGATACTCATAAAATCATAAACAATAAAAAAGCAAATATATCAGCTTTTAACTAATATTACTTTTAATTTAATGAGACTTTTTATCATTTTGAGTTTAACTTCGAATTTAATTATAGTATTTGCCTAATAATCAACTTAAAATTCTTATCCTTCTTTTAATATACTTATTTCATTTAGCCACTATTATTTATTTAAATCAATATAACTCATAAATCTGGACGAAATTCCATGATAATAATTTAAAAATCTTACATTTAAAAATCAAAACGTTATACAATTACACTTTATATTTTTCATTAAATTAAATAGAATTACCTTTGAAAAAAATTAAACAATGAAATATATAGTTACACTTACAATATCTTTTATGATATTAATATCTTGCAACAATAAAGTTAATACAACTGATGGCTCAACATCTGTTCCTGTTAAAGAATTTCCATTTACAGCCATTACTATGCTTCAAGGTAGCTGGCACAATTATTCAAAGGATGGTAATGCTTATGAAATCTGGGAAAAAGCAAATGACTCTTCACTTTATGCAAAGAATTTTTCAATAAAAGACAACGATACAATTTTCAATGAAATAATAACTATTGAAAAAAGAAACGGAGAAATACAGTACAGACCTTCAGTAAAAGATGGTCCTGAAATAATAAAAGCCTTGTTTATTCTTGAAGAAGCAAATAACAACAAACTGGTTTTCAAAAAAAATGAAGACGTTTTTCCTCAGAATATATCTTATACACGCATTGGTAATGACTCTTTGTTAATAGAGGTTTCAGGACAACAGGGATCATCACACAGAAGTGAAAAACTGATGATGATACGTGGCATTTCAGAACAAAAATAATAACGGCAAGGAATGGCAAAACCAACCATTACCATAACATCAAAAGGACATGCACTAACTCTTACCATAAGAAGTCTTGGACTTCTGGTAAAGTTATTTAAAGGGGAAAAATGGAAACATGCAAGACAGTTTGCTGAAGATCCACAATTAATGTCCTGGAAAGACCTTATTTATTTTGGCTACAAATATTATTGCAATCCACCTGAAACAGGTAAAATAAATTCTCTTACTGCTTCAGCACCCTTATCATTAAATTCTACCGAAAAAGTTACAATTTCGATTGGTGGCGACCTCATGCCTTATGAATTATTAACTCCCAGGAGAACTAAAAATCTTTGGGATGAAACAGGAGATTTTTTCTTTTGTTCTGATATTGTTTTTGCCAATCTTGAAACACCTTTAGACCTTTCTCAAAAACCATCATTTGTACCTGAAGTTATGTTAAATGACATGCTTTTTAATACGGATGAAAAAACATATTCAATATTTTCAGGAAACAACAAATACAAAGGTTATGATGTTCTCAGTATTGCAAATAACCATTCGCTGGATATGAAGGTAACAGGATTGCAGAATACCATTAAATATTTGTCGCAAAAGAATATTCTTTATGTAGGTGCTTCACCAAATTCAGAAGTTTTTGAGAAGCAGGAATCAATCATAGAACGCAATGGCATTAAGATTGGTTTTCTTGCTTACACATACTCTCTGAACAAATCCAGTGTACCAGATGATATGCCTTGGTTAGTAAATCACTTAAAACTAAACGGCCATGAACCTGACCTGGCATTAATTAAAAAGCAAGCTGCTGATCTCAGAAAAAAAGGTGCTGAAATACTGATTTGTTCATTGCATTGTGGCAATGCTTATCAGGCTTTTCCAAATTCAAATATTGTCACGCTTTTTAAACGTGTGTTTGAAGAATGCAATGTCGATGTTATTGCAGGCGGACATCCGCATAATATACAACCATGTGGCTGGCATGAGTGGATGCAAAATGGTAAAACAAAAAAAGGTTTTGCCATTTATTCTCTGGCGGATTTTATAGCCTGGGATATTTTTACATGGTGTCATTTATGTGCCATGCTTAAAATTACAGTTTGCAGAAACAAAGATGGTATTGCAGTATTAAGTGAAGTTGAAGTGAAACCTTGCTATATGCAACTGGACAAAGCAGGTAATTTAAGATTGAGAGATTTTGATAAACTTATTAGTAATCCATTGCCGGATGCTACTTTTTCTAAAAGTAATCTGAAAGAGATTGATGAGTTAAAAAGATTTTATAAATTGATCAAAAA